>CALRLS020000021.1:0-21956 GCA_943368815.1 Cyanobium sp. NIES-981 | reverse complement strand
CTCCCGGAGTTTCTCGTAATAGAAAATATGCCAGCTGTCTAATTTTACAAACAAATTTTTTTCATTGCCACTGCGTTTTTTGCCTAGTAATTTTATCACAGCTTTGATTGAAGCATTAATTTCTTCTTCAGGAACTTCAAATTTACTGAAAGAAATTTCCCGCATTACTTCATCAAGTATCGGTGCTTCTGAAATAACAATATTCTGATCATCAAGTGAAAGTAATTGTGCTAAAAGCGTAGATCCACACCTGGAAACGTGAAAAATAAAAGCCGTAGGTTCAATGGCAGGTACTTTATCTCCAAAATCAATCAGGCCATTGAGCTGAGTGGTTGGCTTGTACATTCGCCTGTTTTCTTCGTAAATGGTACATTTGGATGTGCTTTCCTGAAAAAAAGGCTCAGTAAATGTTTTATCAGCAATATATCGCCACTGGCACATGATTGACTCTGAATTGCGCGTATCTAACCGATACGGAATCCAGTCTTTAAGTGGGTAATCATCCATTTATGCTTTCTATTTCAGCTTTTAATTGTAGAATCAGGTTTTTAGCAGTATCCGTTCCCATTAATGATAGATGTTCTATCATCATCAATTTTGTTTTTACGTCATAATTGCTCTTTTTCTCTTCTTCGAAATCATAACCAATTTCGGCAAAAAGTACGTCCGACCAATCGTTCCGAAGACAATCAAGCACCAGATGGATTCTATCATTTTCACCTTCATTCGACACATAATGAGGGAGGTTAAAATCAGCATACCAGCACTCTCCCACTTTCATTGGCAAAGTTTGACCATTGAGCCTGAATATCACCTTTTCATTAGTTTGAATTGGGATATGTATTCTGAAAAAACCATCCATATATCCACCATCAGAATCTCTATGCTCTCTGATGTAGCTGGCAGGTGATAAAGAAAGTAAACGAATCGCTTCTTTCGGGCATTTGAATGAGTCTATTATTTCTTTGAAATAGGGGCATTTTTCAAGGCTTGGGGTGTCCTGGTATGAAGCTTTTGGCAGTGCCCGAATATCTGATTCCTGCCCCGAAATAGAACGTAAGGCAAAGCTTGTCCAGGTACCTGTATAATCATTTTTGTTAAAATGCAAAACCCATTCACTGGCTTGGCAGGTATGCAAATCTGTCTTCAGTTGCTGTACATCAAACAAAAAAGGGAGTTTATACGATTCAATCATAATACTTCTGATTTCCAAGAATTAAAATTATCTCCCGCCTGATTTCTTCAGATCAGGACTTTGTAAAACCTAATAGAAAGCTGTCAAAACGGTATTGCAAATATTGTTTTCTTTTTCAAAAAATAAAGTTTTTACGGGGTTTTTATTTTATTATTTATCGGAATTTACCACTTAATAAATTATAATGAATTTATCAGTCCTTAACAAATGAAAACTTTTTCATTTTGTTTAAATTTATAATATATTTATACAGTCAAAAAATAACCGGATAACTGTGAGTCCATCAGAAGAGATAATATTTTTAAAAATTATTGATTTTATTCGGAAAATCGGTATTCAGATTGAATTCTGTGAAATAAATCAGGAAATGTTTTTGCCCGGATTATATATTCAAAATGGTGTCCTTCAGATTGATATAGAGAAATTAACTTATCTGGGCGACACATTGCATGAAGCAGGTCATATTGCCCTGATGACGCCGGAAGAAAGAGCTAGTAATTCAGGCAATCTAAAAAATCAGGAAGGTGAAGTAGCTAATGAAATAGCGGTTCTTGCCTGGACTTATGCAGCATGTCTGGAGATTGGGATTGATCCGGGTATAGTTTTTCACCCCGATGGTTATAAAGGTGACTCTGAAAACATTATAAATAACTTTAGAAATGGTTATTATGTAGGAGTGCCTATTTTGCAATGGTACGGAATGACTAGCGAAAGAATAGATATAGCCCAAAATAAAAAGATTGCTTATCCAGACATGCTTTTCTGGGTAAGACAATAAAATTGCAACCATGAGCCTGATACTTATACCTCAATTATTAAAGCCTGAAGAGCTTTTAAAAATTGATTTTCTTTTTGAGAAAAGTCAATTTGTTGATGGTTCAAAAACTGCCTCATTGGCAGCAAAGTCAGTTAAAAATAATTTGCAGATTGATACCAATGATTACGAAATTCTGCCACAATTACAGTCAGTTATTCTTCAGGCATTAGAAACAAGTCCACTTTTTCAAATTTCCATACTTCCAAAATATATATATCCGATCATATTCAGTAAATATCTGGAAGGAATGACATACGGATGGCACGTTGATAGTCCACAGATGCGTAATCCACACATAGGAGGCCCTGTTATAAGAACAGATCTGGCAATGACCATTTTTCTATCTGAGCCGGACACTTATGAAGGCGGAGAGTTAATGATTCATGGTTCACAAGGAATTACCTCTTATAAACCTAACAAGGGTGATGCGGTGGTTTACCCATGTATGTATCTGCATGCTGTTAACCCGATTATACGAGGAGAGCGTCTGGCAGCCGTAACATGGATACAAAGTGAAATCGGTTCTATTGAAAAACGGCAAATACTGTTCAATCTGAATCAGATTCATGGCTCGCTTTATAATAAAGACCCGAATTCGATGGAGGCGAATTTATTGCTTCAAACCCATAGTAATTTACTAAGAATGTGGCTTGCAGAGTAGTTGTATAAGGCGGTCTGAAATAGTTTGACTTTTGTCAGTAGATAAAATTTTTGAGTGAACACTTTATTAAAACACTAAACCAATAGAGAAATGTCAAATAGTCGTAGAAGTTTTTTCAAAAACGCTGTCTATATAGGCATAGGGCTTAGTTTCTCGCCATTGATTGCGCATGCCAGGACTAATCGACCTAATGGGAACAAAGTATTGAATTTGAAAAAAAGGGCAGGCAAAATCGTAAATATATCAGGAAAGGTTTGCTATGAAGATTTGACGCCTGCTAAAAATACAATGATTGAAATCTGGCATAATAATTCTGAAAGTAAGCCATTAAAATTTGAATATGAAGGAAAACTCATGACTGACGCTGAAGGGAATTATAGTTTTGAGACCGATCTCCCTGAAAAGCACTTTGAAGAAGGCTCTTATAAAATGAGACGGATTTTCTTTAAAATCAAAGAAAATAATGGGAAAGAGGTTTTGACAAAACTATATTTTGGTGAAACAGGAAAGGCTTTTGTAGATGGATTCCATATAGGATACACTCACCAGGATTTGAGGGCAGAGTTGCCAAAGACAAAAAAAGAAAACCAGGATTATTCAAAAATTCAATTTAATATTTATCTCAACTATTAAAGAATTCTATGGAAGGGTATCTCGCAGAAATCAGAATGTTTGCTGGCAATTTCCCTCCCAGTGCGTGGGCATTTTGCCATGGTCAATTATTATCTATTGCCCAATATGACGCTCTTTTCTCACTCATAGGCACTACTTATGGAGGCGATGGACAAACTACATTTGGCTTACCGGACCTAAGAGGTAGAATACCCATAGGTACAGGACAAGGCCCAGGACTATCTAATAATATATTGTTAGGTCAAACATTGGGTATTGAAACTGTTACTTTAACGGTAAACCAGATACCTGTTCACTCACATGCTTTAAATGCTTCGGCTAATGGACCAACACTTAACACAGCCTCCGGGAATTTATTAGCTTCTCAGTCACGCTCAAATGGAGAAACGATGCCTAATGTTTATACGGCTGAAGCAAATTCTGTAGCAATGAGTCCCTCTGCAATTGGTAATACAGGTGGAAGTCAACCATTCAGTAATTTGCAACCTTATCTGGGCATTAACTTTGTTATTTGCATGGAGGGAATTTACCCTTCAACAAATTAAAGTAAAGTTTAATATTTATTTCAATCATTAAACTATAGTACAATGGAAGGAACCATCGGGGAAATCAGGATGTTCGCTGGCAATTTTGCTCCTAGATATTGGGTATTTTGCAATGGCCAGCTGCTACCTATCAATCAAAACCAAGCGCTTTTTTCAATCTTAGGCACTACCTACGGAGGTAATGGGCAAACTAATTTTGCCTTACCGGATTATAGAGGTAGAACACCAATAGGACAAGGAACCGGGCCAGGCTTATCGACAATGTACTTAGGCCAGACAGGGGGTACTGAAAGTACTACTTTATTGATAAGTCAGATACCAGCCCATTCACATACTTTAAATGCTTCTGCTAATGGGCCGACTGTCAATACAGCATCCGGGAATTTATCAGCCTCTCAGTCACGATCAAATGGGGGAACGATGCCGAATGTTTATGTACCTGCGGCAAATCCTGTAGCAATGAGTCCGTCTGCAATTGGTAACACAGGTGGAAGTCAACCATTCAATAATATACAGCCTTGCCTGGGCATGAACTTTATCATATGCCTGTTCGGTGTTTTTCCTTCTAGAAATTAAGGAAAATTATGGTATTAAATACTTTTCCAACGAAGGATTTTGATTAATGGTAATACAAAGTATTTATCTCAGTCATTAAACAATTGTAAGTCTATGGAAGGAACCATCGGAGAAGTCAGACTATTTGCTGGCAATTTTCCTCCTCGAAATTGGGCATTTTGCCACGGCCAGCTATTAAATATTTCCTCAAATACTGCTCTTTTTTCAATCTTAGGCACTACTTATGGGGGGAATGGACAAACTACTTTTGCTTTACCAGATTTTAGCAGCAGAACTCCCATAGGGCAAGGACAAGGGCCGGGGTTATCGCCTGTGGATTTAGGTGAGCAAGCCGGTAGTGAAACTGTTACTTTATCGGTAAACCAGATACCAGCTCATTCACACGCTCTCAATGCCTCTGCTAATGGGCCAACGCTCAATACAGCTTCCGGGAATTTATTAGCCTCTCAGTCACGATCAAATGGGGGAACGATGCCGAATGTTTATGTACCTGCAGCCAATTCTACTGCAATGAATTCCACAGCAATTGGTAATGTAGGTGGAGGTCAACCATTCAATAATATGCAACCTTATCTTGGCATGAATCATATTATTTGTTTGCAGGGAGTTTTCCCAGCCAGAAATTAAGAGCTTGTTTAAACTTTGTTATTCTGACCGAAAAGTGCAGATTTTTTTGCTAGACAAGGCGCGTTTTGCAGATGTAGCCAGCAGCTACACGGTTCGCCGTGCGATCGAAAAAATGCAACAGCGCAGCGCAGTATAGCTGAAAAAGATGGGCTTTGTAGGTCGAATCATAATTTTTAAACAAGCTCTAAGCTGAATTCTAATAGTAAAACTTTCCGATAAAGGATTTTGATTATTGGTAATTAATAAGAACACAAGGATCATTTTTTATATTATTCTTTGTCCCATTTTTAATGTAAATTATTAACAAAATGAAAACTATATACCATTTCAATCGGATACTTACTGAGCCAAAATCTTTAAGACTCAAAAATCATACTCTTGTTTTTTCTCTTTTTTGTATGTTTTTGTTGAATGCTGGTCTTGCTAAAGCTCAAAATCCTTCTGTCACTCTTGATACCCAAGGGGTTTTAGCACCCCGCATGACAGCAGCACAAAGAAGCCCCGGCATTGCCAATCCGGCAACCGGCTTATTGGTTTATCAAACAGACGGAGCAAGCGGGTTTTATTATAATGCCGGTACACCCGGTACACCAAACTGGGTGAAAATTAATAGTGATCTTGGCATGGGTTCTGTATTCTTTACTAATACTACCAACCCTGACACACAAGTGATAAGACAAGTTCCAATTCCTTATACACCTACCAATGCAATTACAATTATGCCTGTGGCTTGTACCTGTACAGCAATATATTTAGAAGATGAGACCTTTACACCAGCCGGTGCTACTTCATGCACAGCTACTTTATACAAAAACAATGCTGCCACTCCATTGACCGTGACGGTTGTTTCAGGTGCAGCTCAAGGAAATAAAACAGTTGGTATAGGAACGAGTTCGGTAGCGGTAGCTGCAGGAGATAAATTAACTATAGGTATTTCAAGCGTCGACCCAACTAAATACATCAAGATGAATGTCTCTTTATACTGTAGATGATATTTCAGTGTTGATTTAATCAGGGTGATTGGTTCGACTTAAGAAGTTTATAACTCATAAGAATATAACCATCCATCGTCTTAGATGAGAGACTTCCTAGATTAAATTCCTCAACTCACACACATTAAAAAATCCTGATAATCAATTGATTATCAAGATTTTCGCTTATAGTTCAGAGCCCGGTTCCGGATTTAATCCAAAGATTGCGGGTTGAATACAATTAATAATAGTTTTTCATAATTATGTATAAAGAAAAGGAATATGCCAGGTACTTCTGAACTGACCAATATTAAATGTATCGCGTCCATTTCAGGTGTCTGTTGGCTGCCTTGTAGCCCGAATACCAACGGCAGGCAAAATACAATATCACCACATTCACTGCCCATACTGCATAAATATACCACAACGGCCATTTGAATTCCGGAGGAATATTTGTGAATGGCGCTGTCTGATACCAATCCTGCCCGGTGCGGTCAAATTTGATGAGATTAATAAAAAATGCGCTGAGGTGATGGAGGGGAATATGAATAATATAGAAGAAAAGCGGAACACTACCGATGGTTATCAGGGCATCAGTCAATCGTCCCTTTGCTTTATCCGCTGCCGGGATAAGCGCGATTATCGGGCCTAGTGTCATACAAAGAAACAAAGCTGATGCAGGGTATTTTCTCTGGCTTAGCAGTTGAAAAAGAAAAGGGCTATCGTCTGTGCCAGTGGGTTTTATATTGATAATGATGCTTCCTGCAATCAAAAAAATGAAGATGGCGCTCAACCCAATGGCTAAACACACTTTACGGCGCTTTTCAGCGTTCATCTGCAGGATTATCCCAAAGCCATAGCCGAATGCCATTACACCTACCCAGGGAACCACCGAGTAAAGGACCCATATCCAACCCGGCCCTTCAAAACCTGAGGGATAAATTATTTCCCAGTAAGCTGCGAGGGAATCCCGTATACTTGTAGGGAAAAGGAGCGGGACCAACCGAAATACATCCTGAAAAATAATAATTGCAAGCCCTGCAATACCAACTGTAAGCGGTTTTAACTTTACTAATACTGCCATAATAATCATGCACCAACCAAGCATCCAGATGATTCCTGCAAGCATGAACTGGTCGAGACGAAGATTAAAAGACCAACCCAGCCGAACCACCGTAAGCTCCAGAATCACCAACATGATTCCACGTGTGAGTAAGAAAACAGATAACTGACTAATATCCGTCTTCCGGCCATGAAAATAGGCAGCAGAACCAGCCAGAAAAGCGAATACGGGTGCGCAGAAATGGGTAATCCATCGGGTGAAGAAAATTCCCGTCTCCAGACCACCCGCTGGTTGACCGGAATATACTCTTACGTGATCAATAACCATAATCACCATAATAATACCCCGCAATAAATCAATAGAACGTAAACGAGAGGAGGAAATCGATAATGTCATAGAAAAGGGCGTTTGTTTCCTGAAATTCGCCTTGCCCATTGTATTAAAAAAAACTTTGTGATAGTCAAACCGGAAATCTACATAAGTGGCTGCCTTAGCGTGATATCGGGATACAGTACTAATATTTAGCTTTCACCTGTCATTTTTTTTCTTAGTTTTGAGTGAAAAGAGTGTAGTAATATGCGTTTAATATTCAACAAGAACAATTTATTCTTCTGGCTTTTCTGGCTTCTGTATGTGCTGTATGGGGTAATGGACTCACGCAGTTGGATTATGCAGAAGGGCTTTTTGTGGTCGCTGCAACCGCTTCTGCTTTTCCTTGCCATGATTGCCTTTTTATTGTACCTGAACGTCAGGGTGCTAATTCCCCTTTTGCTGGAAAACAAAAAATATGGATTATATGCCCTTGGTATAGGTTTTATCATTCTGGCTTATACCTATTTCCGTAGTCTTAACCAGCAATTCTGGGATTCTCAGGTCTGGCCGAACGATATCATGGCTATTGATTCATATTTCTACTGGAATTCAATCAATGCCGTATGGTTTCTGGTCATATCCACACTCTTGTTCTATGCGCAAAAATGGCTGGCTCAGCAACAGGCCATGAAAAACATACAGATTTCTCAGTTAGAAACCGAGCTGAAGTATCTCCGGACACAGATGAATCCTCATTTTCTGTTCAATGGCCTGAACACCATTTATGGCACAATCGAAATGGAGAATACTACGGCCCGAGATATGGTTGTACAATTTGCTGATTTACTACGCTATCATTTATACGAGGCCGACACAGACTTTGTAGCAATAGGAAAAGAAGCGACCTATCTTCAAAATTATATGGCTTTGCAGCGCGCCAGAAGCAACACAGGCTTATTGATTTCTTCGGAAATCCGGATTGAAAACCCTGACCGGGAGATAGCGCCTTTATTGTTTATGGCTTTCGTGGAAAACGCTTTCAAATACAGCACAAGGGATGACGGACAGGAAAGCCGGGTTGAAGTAAGTCTGGTGCAACAGGGCGATGCCGTTGTATTTAATTGTATCAATTCGTTTGAAGCAACAGAAGCATTGTCAGGTGGTATCGGCCTGACTAATGTTAAGCGGAGACTGGAACTATTATATCAGGGGCGTTATGAGATGAATATTACCAGAGAAGATGCTATTTTTAAGGTTTACCTGAAATTAACTTTATGAAACGATTGAACTGCCTTATTGTTGATGATGAGCCGATAGCCCGTAAGGTCATCGGACAGTTCGCCGATCAGGTGCCTTTTCTTGAAATACGGGGTCAGTATGAAAGTGTGTCCGGCCTTGAAGCCGCTCTGCAAAAGGAAAAAATTGACCTGATTTTTTTGGATATCCAAATGCCTAAGCGGTCAGGCATTGAATACCTGCGTAATGCCTCAGATAAACCTTTGATTATTATTACGACTGCTTACCCGAATTATGCATTAGACGGATTCGAACTGGATGTAATTGATTACTTACTCAAACCTATTGCGTTCAGTCGGTTTCTGAAAGCAGTACACAAAGCAAAAGAGTATCGGGAATCCACTGCCTCTCCTATGCCTGAGCAGATAGCTGATTATCTGTTCGTACGTTCAGACAAGCGCATTGAGCGAGTGAAATACGTTGATATTCTATACTTCGAAGCTCTGGGGAATTATGTGATTATTCATACTGAAAACAAAAAAATCGTTTCCTACCTTACAATGAAAGGACTTGAAACCCAGTTGCCACAGGGTTCTTTTTTGAAAATCCATCAATCCTTTCTGGTAGCTATCGGCCGGATTGATGCATTAGAAGGAAATATAGTTCGTATAGGTGACAAGCAATTACCCATTAGCCGAAACTACCGTACAGAATTATTTAAACGCATTGAAGAACGAATGCTGAAACGTTAGTTATAAAGTCAGGAATCTACACAAATCGGGCATTCCCGCTCTGAATATCTTATCCCATTTTATTGAAAATCCGCGTAATCCAATATCAATTCCTTTTGATTGTACGCGCTGTTTGAGCCAAACCCGCTCTGATCATATTACTATAAGTATAAAGTTCGGATGCAATAATTTCAACCACACTACACAAATTGTATAGACATCATTACACAAAATGGTTATAATTTTACAATCAGATACCAGATAGTGTTTTTCCGTACATAGGCTGTATTAAAAAAGAGCATTCTATTAAATCCACACAAAATGAAAACTGCCCAGCTCGACTTATTCGAGTTATTCGTGAACGCTGAAAATAAAGAAAGAAGGGAAAAAATCGGGAGTGCGGCTATAACTTATCATAAAGCATCTTCCATTTTAACAGAGGGCAAGGGCTCTATGAGAGATTTCGATTTTACCCTTAATCCGTATTCCGGCTGTTCTTTTGCCTGTAGCTATTGCTATGCTGCCTTTTTTACAAGAACAGAAGAAGAGCAGAATAACTGGGGGCACTGGGTACGGGTAAAAGAAAATGCCCTGCAATTATTGATGAAGTACAGAAAAACACCTTTGTATAACAGGTCAATCTATATGAGCAGTGCAACTGACCCCTATCAGCCCATAGAACGCGAACTGGAACTAACCAGGAGTCTTTTGCAGGAGTTTATCAAATACCACGAGATAAAACTGGTTATACAGACCAGGAGCCCTCTGGTGGTGAGAGATATTGAACTATTCAAGCAGTTCAAATCTATTCAGGTAAACATGTCTGTCACGACTGACAGCGAAGAAGTCAGGAAGGTCTTTGAGCCCGTTTGTTCTTCAATTGATATGCGTCTAAAGGCCATTCAGCAAGTGAATGAGGCCGGGATAAACTCGTGTATATCTTTGTCTCCACTCCTACCTGTTAAGAATGCCGAGCAATTTGCCAGAAGGCTTAAAGATACCGGAGTTCTGAAATATTATCTGCAGGGCTTTCATTTCAGCAATACCAAGTTTGTATCCGGCACCCGAGAAGGCGCACTCAAATTGATTAATGATTTAGGCTGGGATGACCAGAAATATAGCAAAACAGCCGAAACCTTGAAAGCGCATTTGCCCCTTATCCGGATGGGTGGCTGTTGATGATTATTTTAAAAGGTTCTACCAATTACTCTTCCGGAACAACCACTTCAAGGGCATTAGGAATGAGTTCCACTTTCAGACTTTGTATTTTTCCGAGATACTCACCATCAATCTGAAAATGCACTTTTTTTCTGGAATGCATGGCTAATGAACTTACCTGAAAAACTTCGGTTTTATTCAGATCATACGGTTTATGCGTAAAAACCATCTTGAAAACCTCCTGAAAAGATATTTTTTTAACTGCTATTACTTCAAACAATTCATCATCAAGTCTTCCAATCGGGTTAATAAGCGCGCCTGTACCATATTTGGTTGCATTAGCAATTACAATCATTTCTGCTTCCATTTTAATCACTTTTTTGTCGATGCGCATGCTTATTTCCATTTTCGGGTTTTGCGTCAACACTTTCAGGGATGCAATGAAGTAACCCCACATACCACGTACCTTCTGGTTTTTAAACCTTTTCATGGCATAGGCATTAAGGCCTATATCACTTAAATGAATACATATCTGACCATTGATATTGGTCAGGTGGATTTTTTTTGAAAAGCCCCTTTCAATAATATCCAGTGCATTCTTTGTATTGATGTTCAGTTCATAAGCCAGACCGTTTGCCGAACCTGCCGGAAAAATGCCTAGTCTGACATTCGTATTTATCAGACATTCGGCCACTAATTTTATGGTACCATCACCACCGACGGCAACAACCTGATGAGGCCTGAATAACTTAATCTGCTCTTTTATTGTTTCCTGATTACAGGCTTTGGTCAATTCATAAATTTTAATGAGGTTTGGTCTGGATTTAAAATAATCAGTTATTACAGCAGCCCAGTCAGTGCTATTTTTTCCTGAAACAGGATTGATTATAAAAAGTATTTTTGAATTAGCTTGCGTCATGATGAAAAATGAAATGTTAGATGCTACCGTTAAATTATATCACGGCTATGGGCATACCCATAATCTGGTAGTGTATGGCCATGTTCTGGCAGGGAAACCGCCCCTGCCGGGTAAAGCTAGTAATAATCTGATTATAAATGCGCTACGTATAATCAGGCTTTTTTTTGTGAAGCCATTACCCAATGTCCCGGTGGCCTTGCAATGGGAAAATAAACAATTATATAGCACGACCGAATCCGATGGTTTTTTTAAGTTTGAGTGGCAATCGGCTAACGAAGTCATGGCAGGCTGGCATGAGATAAAGGTCGATTTATTGAATGACCAAAACCAGTGCATTACTTCGGGCTTAGGTAAGATTTTCGTACCTCACTCTACCCAATATGGTTTTATTTCCGACATTGACGATACCGTTCTAGTCTCACATTCGGCCAATACCGGTAAAAAACTAAGGGCAATGTTTACTAAAAACCCTCGAAGCCGAAAAACATTTGCTGATGTGGTGAAATTTTATCAGTTGCTTTCATTGGCCCATACAAGCCCCGATTTACTCAATCCGTTCTTCTATGTTTCGAGCAGTGAGTGGAATCTGTATGATTATCTGAACGAGTTTTTTAAACATAATGGTTTACCCAAAGGCGCTTTTCTTCTGAATCACCTGAAAGAATGGTATCAATTGCTTAAAACGGGGAAAACCAAACACGAGGGAAAACTGATGCGGGTAACAAGAATTTTGCTGGCCTTCCCGAAACAAAGATTTGTTTTACTGGGCGATAACTCACAAAAAGACCCCGAAATTTACACAGCCATTGCCAATAAATATCCTGAGCAGATTGCCGCTATCTACATCAGAAATATCAGTTTGAAAAAAGAAATTTTTACAGCCGATATGATGAATACTATTGCCAACAAAAGCATTTATACCTGCCAGTTTAAGCATACGGATGAGGCTATTTTGCATGCTATGGGGATTGGGTTGTTGAGGGATTGAGGTATTGGAAATTAAATTGGTGAATGATTTAGACTGGAATTAACGTAAACTGAATCTGACCATGATTATATTGAAAAATCTTTTGTCTGAGCTATGGGTTGAGGAATGTTGAGGAGTAGATGTTGGAATGTATGTCCTTTTTTGAACTTGACATTTAGACAATATTTCATGTTTAGGTAAGCCTAAATCAGGCAAGGAGAATTTGCCACAAGTAGGAAATCATGTATTTAAAGATTAATTACTCTTTTTTCTTTTTTAATTCCTTTTCCTTTTGGAGTTCATCAAGCTGACCTTGCAAGGCATAGCTTACAGCGGATGTAACCACAATAAGATTTAGGTCTTCAAACTTTGGTAACATTGAATCAAACGGACCTTCAAGTTCGATCATTTCTTTATATCTTAAAAATTCATTTTGAATATTATTTCCTGTCATTATTGTGACTGGTGTTCCTGGATTTGCGTCTAATGCCTTTTTAACGCTGTATAAAACTGACCTTCGGGACTCTGCTTCCATGCCTGGAATCCGTTGCCGTTGAAAAGAACTTTCTAAAATGTCCTTGTAAGAACCGTCCGATATCATATGTTTTCTAGATATCTCATATAAATAATCCATCAAGCCTTGGCTTTGCTGATAAACTTCGTGTAAAAAAAACTTGGTGTGTGAACTTATCGCATATAACAAAACATAATTTTCTCTAATTATAATGTCCAGCAATATTTGACTAAAACTTAAGTCTTCAGTGCCAGGTTTTTGATAACCTGAGAAAGCAAGCAACATATTTATTACCTTACCATATAATTTATTAAATCGCAATGGTTCTTCGAGATTATCTATATATTCTGACACCCCATTCTTATCTAAATAACTTTCCAAATCTTCAATCATTGACATTAAATCTTCTACATTGGACGGAAATATAAATTCCTCCCTTTTTACATACTCTCGACACCAATCTGCAAGTTTATAAAGCCATTTATCCTCTACATATTCGTTTTCTAAAATTTGACATTTAAAAGTATCATCGAAAGGAAATTTTACCGCGTAAAAATGTTTGTGGGTGAAAGAATTATAAGGCGCTTCTGGCGCAAGAAATAATCCCATTTGGGTGTACAGATTGTGGGAATAATGCGGTGGTAAAACTATACTAAAAATATTTTGAGATTCAATCACTGGTATAATGTAGACAGCAGCAAAATCTTGTAAAGTTTGACTTCTAATATTTTCTTCACCCTTTAAATCTGATGATTTGGTAATATTGTCTTCTATGTTTGTTTTCCTTTTCCAACCATCATTTGCGAACCATAATGCTACTACCGGATCCATCGTAACGTCAAGTAGTGGTGTCTTCAGTCCATAGTGCTGCGCAGAAGTCAAATGTACTTTAGTATCAGTTGTAAAATTTTTAAATGATCCATAGTCCTTTTCAGTCAAAATATTTATAAACAAGTCAATCGCTGAAGCTTCAGTTTTTCTATCTGTTCTTTCTCGAAAAAACGATGGTATCAAATCTAAATTATAATTTCTCTGTCCACGAAAAAGCAGATTATTCCCATTAGATTTACTCTCTTCATGGATTTTTGTAAGATATAATGCAGCATGATAAACGGTAGGAGCGATTACAAAGTTTGGGTCTGTCTCAAAATCCAACTCCTCTAAAAACAAATCCCTATACGGAATCCAAATTTCATCCGGTTGTATAGAAGGATTTACCAACCTAAACTCAGATGAATCACTGTAAAAGGACATTTCTAAATAAAGGTCCTTAACAAGTTTATTAATGAAATCCCTGTTTTCTGGTTCTTCGCGTTTGTCGAATCTCCTTTTTACTTCTGGTAGAATCATGCCATTGGACATAATAAGATGTTCAAAATAATTGCTTAAAATTAAAAAAGTCTTGTTTTTTTCTACTTTCCAATTCCAAAATCATATACCATTCTTTTAGCTTTAAAATTTCCATTATATAACTTTGATTTTTCTTCTCGAATATGCAATTGCATCATCACTTAAATAATAGCGTGAAAAAATGCCAAAATCGGAATTAAGTGATTGACTGCCATCCCCTCTGAGATGAATTCTGAGTTTCCTTTATTAATAACTTATACTTTAAAACTAAACTGGCGCCTTACATATTATTCAACATCAAAATCATAACATACAAGTTTTGTTGCCTCACCATTACTATCCGTTAAAAAAACTTCGTAATCATCAAGTTCATTCTTCTTAATTAGATTAAGTGTTTCGGTATTTATAAATGAAGAGCTTACGACATCAATTCCATTTTCTGATTCTAATTGCTTAAATTTTCTAATATTAGTCTTTTCCGGTTTTTCAACTTTAGTTATAGATTTAATAAAAAAATGTATTTTTATTATTTGGTGTAAATTTTCTTTTTTATCTACCAAACGAACTCCAATGTCTTGAGTTGCAATGTTTTCGAGATCAAAATAATGTAAATACTCTCCTTCTTTAACAGTCGATATTTTATTCTCAAATAATTTTGTAAGATGGTTCATCATATTACTATATAAGGCATCGTAATTGTCCATTATAAAGTCTTTTAGAGTAAATTCTCCTTCCTTATTTACTACTTTGCTATCATCTGGCCATTCCTTGCTTCCAACCGTAAAAGAAGAGTTATTATCAAGAGTAATAATAACTCTTTCTATATGAAAATTAGTCCCTACTTTTTTAATCTCTTCAACATTTACCCATTCCAATATTGTTTCGGAACTTATTTCCGACAAAGTATATAATTTTATTCTATATTCGTCTGCTGTATCTCTAGCTCCTATACTAAATCCTACAGGTGAAATCATTATCCGCTTATCAATTTTACAAGCATCACATTTCATACTAAAAGACTCAATCTTGCCTACCTCGATTTTTCTACCTTCATCTTTACATTCAATAGCAATATTAAAATCGAAGCCGTTTACTTGGGATTCTATATATATATCGAATTGACGTCGTCTACCCTTGATTCCATTTATAAAATGGTTAAAATATACTTTTGTATTTAGAGATTCTTTCATTGCCTGCTGAATTAGATAATTCAGTTTCTCAAAGCTTCTTCCATCATTTCTTTGTTTTGCCATAATAAATATTTCAATTAATCAATCAAATTTATCCAATCTTCTCCTTAAACAAAACCAAAACTCTCTATTTGTCAGAAAATCATACTGTTTTGAATTGTATAAATTCTAAATTCAAATATAGAAAAATCTACTTCTATTTGTCATTTGTTATTAACCACTCCCACTTTTCCATCCCCTCCACCCCAACGCTATCCATTTTTTCCTTAACTTCGCAAAAAAAGTTTTTCAACAAACAATCCCTAGCGGAAAATCTATGAAACGAGTGTTTTGTCTTTTGGTTTCTTTATTGCCTTTACTGGCTTGTGGCCAAAAACCTTTGAATGCTGATGTCCTTGCGGCCATCAATCAGATTGATACAAATCGGATAAAAGCCCATGTGGTGTATCTGGCTGACGATAAACTGAAAGGCAGACAGCCCGGTAAAGAGGGTTTTATGATGGCAGTAGATTATGTGCAAAAACAATACAAAGAAATCGGCCTGCAACCTGCCGGAGAAAACGGCACCTATCTGCAAAAAGTATTGCTCCGCAAAAGCCGATTGAATAAAGACGTAACTTCGCTGGTCTTGACCCTGCCAAATGGCGATAAAAAGCCTCTGGCATTAGGTTCTGATTTCTATGTGTACCCTCATCCCGAAAAAAAATCTGTTGATTTTGATGTGCCTTTGGCCTTTGTAGGAACAGGCTTTGATGCGCCAAAAATCAATATTCAGGATTATAAAGGCCTTGATGTGAAAGGTAAAATAGTGATTGTGCTACGTAAAGTGCCTGATAATCTTTCAGCCAATGTCAAATTGCATTTGCAATATCCGGCTACTCTGCAAGAATACGCCGCTAAAAATGGCGCAATCGGCGTGCTGGTTTGTAACTATACTAACAATACCGTTCAATTTAAAGCTTTGACTAATAATATGTCTGTCAACGGTATTGGTGCCTCTATTCTGCCTGATGGCAAAAGGGCCAGTTCTGCTTCTGCTTTCGGTGGAAAGATTCAGGTAGCAGGAGGTATTACCGTGGCCTTTTTGAAAGAGTTAATGCAGGCTGAAGGTGAAGACCTGGAAGCTATCTGGAAGGCGCTGGAAACAGGTACGTATGTCAGCGAAACGCTGAAAAGCACCATCACCGGGCATTACGAATCTAATTTTGAAGACATCGAAAGTTATAATGTAATCGGTAAGATAGAAGGCTCTGATTCGAAACTAAAAAATGAGTTTGTCATTCACTCAGCCCACCTTGACCATGTAGGCATCGGAAAACCTATCAACGGCGATTCTATCTATAACGGTGCACATGATAATGCTTCGGGCGTTGCCTGTGCCTTAGAGATTGCCCGGGCTTATTCAAAACTGGCTACTAAACCTAAACGCTCGATAGTATTTGCCATGATGACAGCTGAAGAATTAGGGCTTTTAGGCTCCGGCTATTTTGCTGCCATGCCTACCTTACCAAAAGACAAGGTTGTAGCTGATATCAATACCGATATGCCAACCATATTGGCACCTTTGGAGTCAGTAGCGCCACTTGGAGCCGAACATAGCAGTTTATTGAAAGTAGTAGAAGAAGCAGCAGGCTATGTAGGATTAAACGTAGAAACCGACCCTGACCCAACGGAAGGCCGCTTTGTAAGAAGCGACCAGTATAATTTTGTAAAGGCAGGCATCCCGGCTCTGCATATTAAATATGGCTATAAAAAGACTACTATTGAAAAAAATCTGGCAGCAAAAGTGAAAGTGTGGAGAGAAGCCAATTATCATAAACCATCTGACGAGGTAAATGATACCTTCATCTGGTCGGCAGGAAAGAAATATGCGCAGGTAAATTTTCTGGTAAGTTATCTTGTAGCGCAAAATCCTGAAAGGCCTACATGGAATAAAGGAGATTTTTTTGAGACAAACGTAGGAAAATGATATTTTTGCAAAGTCTTACAAATTAAACAATTCTAATGGCTCATCACTGCTACTTTAATGGCAAAATCGGCTCGGTAGAGCAAACCAATATACATATTACCGACCTCGGCCTGTTACGTGGCTATGGTCTTTTCGATTATTTCCGCACATACAATGGTCGCCCGTTTCAATGGGACTGGTATTGGGAAAGATACGAGCGTTCGGCAAGGCTTTTGAGATTGCCTAACCCTATACAAAAAGATGAAGCCTATAAAACAGTGATGACTTTGATAGAGCAATCTGGCCTGGATGATTGTGCCATTCGCTTTATACTGACGGGTGGTTATTCAGAAGATAGTGTGTCGAGTAGCAGCCCCAATTTATTGATTATCAGCGAAGATATTCACCCCGTAAAACCGGAAGAATATAGCACTGGGATAAAAGTAATTGCATACGATTTTGTAAGAGATTTGCCGGAAGTAAAAAGCACCGATTACAAGCATTTTATGATATTGCAGCAGGATATTAAGGCCGCAAAGGCATCTGATGTGTTGTTCCATAAAAATGGCTACATCAGCGAATTGAGCCGAAGCAATGTATTTATATTCGTAGGAGATACTTTGGTTACACCTGATACGGATATTCTCAAAGGTATTACCAGAAGAACAACCCTGGAATTAGCCAAAGGGCATTTCAAGATTGAAGAAAGAAGCGTAAAACTGACAGAATTATTAGAAGCCGACGAGGTATTTACAACCAGTACTACCAAAAGAGTGCTACCGATTACCAGAGTTGATGATGCGGTTTTAGGCTCAGGAAAAATAGGAGAAAAGACACAATTTCTACTGGACCTGATTAATGAAAAAGTAAAAAATTGGTAAAATTTAACTTTTTTCTTTGTCCCGACTTGCTTCGTTTGGTAAAAAATATTAGTTTTGCACCCACAAGTTCAGGATTGACCTATAGTATAAGGGTAGTACAACAGATTTTGGTTCTGTATGTCTAGGTTCGAATCCTAGTAGGTCAACAACAAAAAGAGGTAGTTATTTGATAATCAAGTAATTACCTCTTTTGATTTTATAGCTTATGTAAAAGTCTGCAAACGTGTACTAAGTATAAAGCAGACAACGTTTGATTAAAAAGTTTATATTGTCAATAATCTTCATCTTAAAACAGATAAATATGAAAAAAATACTTTTAGTGGCTCTAATGAGTTGTTTAGTAAGTTCCGCTTATTCACAGACAGATACGCTAACTACTGATAAGGTTGCCAATTATATTGATAAACAGGTAATAGTAAAAGGAGTGATTGCAGGTGCAAGGCGCTTCGAAACAGGAGAACGGGCTCCGCTATTGTTGATAAATTTAGATGAGGCTTATCCGAATACTCCTCTAACGGTTGTGCTATACAAGGAAGTATTAGAAAAAGCAAAAATCAATGAAGCAGAACTAACAGGCAAGAAAGTAGTAGCCAGCGGTAAAATAAGTGTCTTCAGAGGCCGAAATCAATTGGTGATTGAGAAACTGGAGGATTTGAAGATTGGGAATTAGGAAATTCATCACGATTTTTCAAATCGTAAAGAGTTATCTACTATATTAAAGGACGATTTGAAAAATCGTGATACATGAAAATAATAAAGCCACTGTTAGCGATAACAGTGGCTTTATTCATATTATCCATTCTATAATAATTTTATCCAATCATCAAAGATTCTCTGCGTCTCATTTTACCTGCCGGAATACCGAACATCATCTTGAAACGACGACAGAAATAGGCAGTATCTTTATACCCTACCTCATGCCCGATAGCACGGATGCTCTTCTTGGAAGTGCGCAATAAATTTACGGCAGCTTCCATACGTTGGTATTCGATATAATCCTGTGGATTAATACCTGTCAGCATTTTAAAGTATTGCCCTACGTAATCTTCCGACACATTGGCTACGTTAGCCAGTTGTTTGTTAGACAAATCGCCTGCCAGACTATTCTTGATATACGTGAAAATGTCAATCAAACGAGGGTCTTTGAAATAGGTACTATTGGTTGCCAACTGCTCTACAAACATTCTATGTCTTAGAATATGGCGAACAATTTCAATAACTATTTCTTCTGTTTTATTTCTGATTACCCGTCCGCGACCTACTTCATCTGAAAAATCTTCTTTCAGAATATCGTAAATCAGGGAGGCTAATTTTGAGTGTTGCTTGATAAAAAACGGAGGAATATCCAATGAAGTAAAGAAGTTTACAGAATCGAAAACCTTTGCTTCAAAATTTATCAGTCCGAATGAATTAGGTACTTTTCCCACCTCTGACGAATTAGTCAAAGATTCGAAATAGCTTTCACGACGAGTCATGAACTCTTCAAATGAAATATTCTTTGGTTCTCCAACACCATAGCTAATGGTAGCGGCTTTCCCTCCCGGTATGAAAAGTAAATCTCCCGGCTGTACACGCTCATCGTTGCCCGCTAATTTTACATCCCCATCATACAATACCAGAATAGAGTTCTCAACGTCATAAACGTTCTTAATCTTAATCGGTTGTAGAATTTTTATGTGACGTGCCTTAGCGAACTTCACACCCAGTGATTCAATAATCTTATTATAATCTTCCATTTTAAAGGAGCATTTTCGTGATGGCTTAGAATACTAAACGCAATGTATTAACTAATATTGGACAAAACTAATATTTTTCCGTTTTTTTTCTAACAAATAGAAAGCAAAAGATGTTCCTTTATTTATATTTTTTTACAAAAATCAGTACATTTTTCTCGAAATAGTCTAATTTAATTTATATGTATATACATTAGTTTTATTGGATTTTAAAGTAAAATTCCAATATTATGCCCCTGTTTTCCACAAAAAAAGGCTCAAAATGAGCCTTTTTTAATACAATGAAATATATGTTTTGTACCAAACGAATCGCTATTATTTCAGAATTTCACGGGCAATCACCAGTTTTTGTATTTCAGATGTTCCCTCGTATATCTGTGTAATCTTGGCATCACGCATCAAACGCTCTACGTGATACTCTTTTACATAGCCATAGCCTCCATGTATTTGCACTGCTTCTGTAGTGGCCCACATGGCAACATCTGAGGCAAATAACTTGGCCATAGCGGCTGCCTGTATATAATCTTTGTTTTCATCCTTCAGACGGGCAGCTTTATAAATCAACAAACGAGCGGCTTCAATCTTCGTAGCCATTTCGGCTAATTTAAACTGAATAGCCTGATGTTCGCTAATGCTTTTGCCAAAGGCTTTGCGTTCTTTCGAATATTTTAACGACAATTCATAAGCACCTGCTGCTATACCCAATGCCTGTGCGGCAATACCGATTCTTCCACCATTAAGCGTATTCATCGCAAACTTGAACCCGAACCCATCTGCACCTATTCTGTTTTCTTTCGGAACTTTTACATCGGTGAACATCAACGAATGCGTATCAGATGAACGAATACCCATTTTATCTTCTTTTTTGCCGACCGTAAAACCATCCCAGCCTTTTTCTACAATCAGGCAGTTGATACCCTTGTGTTTCAGTTCAACATTGGTTTGGGCTATAACCAGAGAAATCGAAGAAGTACCTCCATTGGTAATCCAGTTTTTTGTGCCATTCAGCAGATAATGGTCTCCTTTGTCAATGGCCATAGTATGCTGAGATGTTGCATCAGACCCCGCCTCAGGCTCCGATAAACAGAATGAGCCAATAACCTCCCCTGTAGCCAGTCGGGTCAGGTATTTTTGTTTTTGTTCTTCAGTGCCATAAGATTCCAACCCCCAGCAAACCAAAGAATTATTAACCGACATCACTACTGATGCCGATGCATCTACTTTCGATATTTCTTCCATTGCCAGCACGTAAGACACTGTATCCATTCCTCCGCCTCCATATTCCGGCGATACCATCATGCCCAAAAAACCCAATTCTCCCATTTTCTTGACTTGCTCATGCGGGAATTTTGAATGTGTATCACGCTCTATTGCGGTGGATAATAATTCAGTCTGAGCAAACTCGCGAGCAGCCTGTTGAACGGCTAAATGTTCTTCTGTTAAATTAAAATTAATACCTTCTATTGATGAAACTGCCATTGGCTTATTATTTGATTGATGGTTTGTGATAGATTTAACAAATATAAACACGCACTTTATAGTATGCAAGCATACTATAACAGAGATAATGAAGAAAAATTAAAGTTGATGAGCTTTTTTGTTGATGAATCTATAATTCTTTCAGAATATTCTTTAATACTGCCTGTGCCGACCACTCTCTGTTAGCCGCCTGCTGAATGACTACCGACTGGTTGTCCAGCACTTCGTCGGTTACTTTCAGGTTTCTGCGTACAGGTAAGCAGTGCATAAATAAACCATTGTTTGTCAGGTCCATTTTTTCTTTGGTAATCATCCAAGATGGGTCTTGTGTTAAGACCTGCCCGTAATTAGTATATGACGACCAGTTTTTACCATATACAAAATCAGCTCCTTTCAGAGCCTCGTTCTGATCATAGATTACTGTGGCATTGCCTACAAATTCAGGGGCTA
>CALRLS020000020.1:0-22286 GCA_943368815.1 Cyanobium sp. NIES-981 | reverse complement strand
CAGGAAAATCCACCACTTGCCAGAGATTTTTTGCAGCAATTGTCTAAAGTCTTTCGCTATTTATTGAAGAGCAAAGAAAAAGGTCTGGTGAGCCTTGAAACCGAATTAGGATTTATTAAACACTATATAGCTTTATTAAAAACCCGTTTTGGAGAATCTTTGCAGGTGAATTTTGATATTGCTGAAGATACATTGGATTTGCAGATTACGCCTGTTACGCTTCAGATACTCATTGAAAATGCCATTAAACACAATGTTATCAATGAGAATAATCCCTTGATTATTCATATCGAAAGTAAAGGCAATACATTAATAATTGAGAATAATATTCAGAAGAAAAAACAAGTGGAAACATCTAATGGACAAGGACTAGTAAATTTGAGAACCTTGTACAGTTTTTTAAGTGACAGAGAGATTGTGGTAAGTGGGCTGGCTGACATTTTCTTAGTAAAAATCCCCTTGATATAAGATGAAAATACTGATTATAGAAGACGAACCCTTAGTAGCAAAAAATCTTGAAAAACTGGTGCAGGAACTGGAACCGTCTGCTACCATACTCGCTATTATAGGGAGTGTGAAAGATACTTTGACCTGGTTTAAAATCCATCAGGCACCTGATTTGGTATTGTCTGATATTCAGCTTTCTGACGGCGTTAGTTTTGATATTTTTCACGAAGCCAATATTAATTGTCCTATCATTTTTACTACAGCTTATGACGAATATGCTATTCGCGCCTTCAAACTAAATAGCATAGATTATTTGCTTAAACCTATTGATAAAAACGAGTTGAAATGCGCTTTTGACAAATTTAAGCTTAATAGTAAGATAGATAAATCAGACATTTACCAGGAACAACTGGGGCATCTGCTTTCTGATTTAAAAAATCGTGTGTTAACTAACAAATATAAAACCAGATTTACTGCCCACTATCAACGAAGTATAGTAGCCGTGCCAGACAACAAGGTTGCTTGCTTTTACAGAGACGAAGTAATATGGTTGCAAACATTTTCTGAAGGAGAAACACAACGTCTTATAACAGACTATAATTCATTAGATGAAGTAGAAGAATTACTAAACCCTGAACAGTTCTTTCGTGCAAATCGTCAGTTTATTGTTAATAAAACAGTTATTGAAAGTTATCGTACACACTTTACAGGCAAAATAGAATTAAAGCTGCTTGTTACTACAAAAGAAGAAATTGTTATCAGTAAAGAGAAAGCCCACCAGTTTCGTGGCTGGTTTGAATTGGGTTAAGAGTTTTAAATACCTCAATTTCCTTCTTTTTTTAATATTTTAAGCTCCCCGTACACAAATACAACAATAGTGAAGAAATTCTTTTCTTCATTATTATACATTTGTATTGAAATAAGCCCTTACCCATTGCTACCTACCTTATTTCTTTACTATAAAAGTCCCCATTTATAAATCCAATAGGGTTTCCCTATTGTTACATGCCAATATATTTAATAAAACAAAGCTATTGTATTTTCATACGAGAGGTTACCGTATTGTTTCTTAACCTTAAACTGAAGAATGATGATTTTTTTGCCAAAAGAAAGTTTAAGCTTTCTAGTGATTTAAGAAAAAGTTTCCTGCGGACTGATAAGCATCATTGTAAAAGACCAAAAAGAGTGCAAGTCAGGTAGTTAAGAATGCCTGTACCAAAATTCTGTTTCAGCCTATTTAATAAAAGCAAGAACAATGCAGCTATAAATGCAATAAGATGGGATTATGGATATGCTCTGAAATAAAACTACACACTTACAAATATCACCTGAAATGAAACCACTGTATGAAAACTTTATTACCAAAGCCAGAGAGATAATAGAAGAAAATTATGAAAATGAAGAATTTGGTACTTCGGATCTCTGTGAAGCACTTTTTATGAGTCGGTCTCAAGTACACCGCAAGATAAAAAATGCCTTGAGTATCTCAACATCTAAATTCATACTTCAGGTAAGGTTAGAAAAAGCCATAGAGTTTCTGGCTCACGAAAGCCAAACTGTTTCGAGTGTTGCCTACCAGGTTGGATTTTCAGATGCCAACTATTTCAGCCGTGTTTTTTCAACTTTTTATGGTGTTTCTCCCACGCAATATCGCCAGTCACTAACGAAGCTATATTGATTAAGAGACGAAAACGGTATTTAATTGGATAAAATTGTCCGATAGGGGCTTGCCGTGGCTAAATTTTAGAAAATCCTCAAAAAAACTTTATTTATTATGAAATCTTCTTCTACCAACAACTGCCAATTTAATTTTCTAACTCGCCGGAAAATGCTTGTTTGCTGGCTTTTATGTCTTGGGCTCTACGGATCTGTCTGGGGACAACAAGCGAAAAATATTACAAGAAACCTGACCTTTTCTACTATTCAGGCTGCCATAAATGATGGTGCGACAGTAGCTGGCGATGTGATTGAAATCAGCAATGGTGTATATAACGAACATGTACTAATCAACAAAGAGATTACAATACAAGGAGTATCCACAGCAGCTATCATCAAAGCACCTTATAGCAATAATAATTCAAATGCGAACACAGTATCCATCAATAGTGCTAATGTGACTTTAAAAAACCTGACGATTACCCGCGACTATGGAACTACCTTACAGCAATGGAATGAATGTACAGTAAACCAGGGGGTTAGTTTCAATACGAAATCAAATATAAGACTGGAGAACCTGATAGTGAAAGACAACCGGAATGGGGTATATTGTTCAAACTCGCAGAATCTGACGATTGTGAATTGTGTAATTGAGAATAACCGGACAGGGATTCAACTGACCCACAATGCAAGTGGTCTGGTGATGACTAATAATGTCATAAGGAATAACTTTACGCACGGGGCGTTGTTTAATTTTGATAACGGTTTAATGACCCTGACGAATGCAAAAGTACAGCACAACAGTATTGCTGGGAACTGGTACAGTCAGCTTAATTTTCAAAGAGCCGCAGGGGCAGAATCAACCAATATCGGAGATTTCACAGGAGCGAATTTTAGTTGTAACTGGTATGGAGTGGCTTCACCAACCGTGAATCCTATCCTTGCAGCAGAACCTGGATACGTAGGCCAAACACCGTCACAATTTGGAGGAGAGAATCCAGGATTATCAGACAGGTACCTGATAGGCGCATTGGCGGAATCAATACCATCCTACACGCCGTTTCTGAAAAATGGAACAGACCTGCGGACAGATATTCCGGGATTTCAGCCGATGCCAAACGGATGTACACCTGTGGTAAATAAAAACCGTAATACTTATTTTACTACCATTCAGGAGGCCATCAATGATGTTGTAACAGTGGCAGGAGATACGATTTTAGTTGGGGAAGGCAATTTCGTTGAGAATATAATTGTTTCAAAGTCTCTGGTTATTTTTGGACCTAACGCAGGAATTAATCCTAATACAGGGTCACGAATTGAAGAAGCGATTATTCGTCCGGCAGTAAGACAGATATCTACTGATAACAGCACTTCCGGCACAATTATCAGAGTAGCCGGAACAGGGCACTTAGATGTAACTATTAATGGTTTTACGCTTGATGGAAATAACCCTATACTGTCCGGAGGGCGTGTGCTCAATGGTGTTGAAGTACATACAGGTGCAGGTATTGTCAACAGTACCAACTCTTTTGATACAAATCCCGGAGGTTCTGATGCTACCATGATTATACAAAACAATATTATCAGAAATGTGGAAAGATATGGAGTATTGGCTGATGGCGTTTTGCCTGTAAAAGCCTTAGCCGGAACAAACGTCAGCTATAATAAATTTGATAATATACCATCAGGAGATAATTTTGGCGGAGAACGAGGCAGAGCAGCTGCCTTTGTAGAAAACCACTACGGAACATTTGCCTACAATGTTGTTACCCGGGTGAATGTTGGCTGGCAGGATGACAATTATTACCGTGCCTCGCCCGGAGCAGGTACAGTACTTGAACACAATGAGATTCATACCTATCGCAGAGGTATTTTCCATAATCTCCAATATAGCAATGCCACAACTGCCAGAATATCCAATAACACTATCACTAAGGAAACTTCGGGCGACTTTGATGCCGCAACTGAAAACTTTGGAGTAGAAATAGCCTCTGTTCAGCATAATGTGGGTGCTACCATTGATAGTAATGATGTATCAGGAATGAAATACGGTATATTATTATGGAACAATCCGACAACCAATACTGTAAAAGTTTCAGGAGGAACGTTGACAGCGAACCAATATGGGATTTTAGCTACAAGCAATGACCCACAATTTGCAGCAACTACTAAAGCAAGTAAAAGTATAATCAGCAATGTAAAAGTGATGAATTCTGTAATAGCCGGAATAGCCATTAATGATTCCTTGAATTATTCCCAGACCTCCTTAACCATCACCGACAGTACAACTATTTCAGGAGGAGCTAAAGGTCTGGTCTTAAATGGAGTTAATACTGCTATCACAAATGGAATGCTGAATAACACGACTTTCGCAGGGCAAACAGGAAATTATATAGAGTTAATAAACAGCACAGGCGATATTGATGGAAGCAATGCAACATTCGGAGCAAAAAAAGCCATTGCAATGAGCGAGTCGGAAAGAACTTTATTGGAGGAAAAATTAGTGCATAAACCCGATGATGTAGCTCTCGGGAAAATCTGCTTACCGAACACAGCAACTTTATCGGTTAAATCGGGTTCACCATCTGCCTATTGCATTGGCGGTAGTACTGTTTTAGTGGCAGATATTAATGGCGTTATTGGTCCATTTACTCTGGTTTATACAGATGGGACGAATGAAACGACTATAAATAATTATGTAAATGGTGCTGATATTCCTGTTAACTCAAATAGCACAAAAACTTATTCTATCGTTTCGATAAGCGATAATATAGGTTGCAGTACCTCATCCGGATTCGGTGATGCATTTACTGTAACGGTTAATCCGATACCTTCAAAACCATCTATCACACCGACATCAACCACTATTTGCGCCGGGACAACCGCCACTCTAACAGCCTCAGCCTGTGCTGAAGGGAACTTGCAATGGACAGGAGGTTTAACAGGCACAAGCATAACAGTAAGCCCTTCCGCTACTAATTCCTATAAAGTTGTGTGTACGCAATTGAGTTGCACAAGTGATTCAAGCGAGGTAGCATTAATCACTGTGAATCCGACTCCGGACAAACCAACGATTACCCCTGCCGGCATAGCTATATGTGCAGGCTCATCTACTACCTTAACCGCTTCAGCCTGTGAAGAAGGGACCTTACATTGGACAGGAGGTTTGACAGGCACAAGTATAACAGTAAACCCCTCCTCTACAAAATCCTATAAAGTAGTTTGTACGCAATTAAGTTGCACGAGTGATTCAAGCGATGTTATAACAGTTACAGTAAACCCAATTCCTGACAAACCGACTATTGCGTCGACCAGTGGATTAATATGTGCAGGTTCTTCAATTACTTTAACAGCATCAGCCTGTACCGGAGGTAGTTTGCATTGGACAGGAGGTTTGACAGGAACGAGTATAACAGTAAGCCTCTCCGCTACTAATTCCTATAAAGTAGTTTGTACGCAATTAACTTGCACGAGTGATTCGAGCAATGTAGCAACAGTTACAGTAAATCCAATTCCTGATAAACCGACTATTGTACCGGCCAGCACCGCTATATGTGTAGGCTCATCTACAACCTTAACAGCATCAGTCTGCGCAGAAGGGACCTTACATTGGACAGGAGGTTTAACAGGCACAAGCATAACGGTAAACCCTTCCTCTACTAAATCCTATAAAGTAGTTTGTACGCAATTAAGTTGCACGAGTGATTCAAGTGATATAGCAACGGTTACGGTAAACCCAATTCCGGATAAACCTACCATTTCACCGACCAGTGCATCAATATGTATAGGTTCTTCTACAATACTAACAGCTTCAGCCTGTACTGGTGGAACATTGCGTTGGACCGGAGGCTTAACAGGAAGCAGCATAAGTGTAAGTCCCACTATTACTAAATCCTATAAAGTAGTTTGTACACAATTAAATTGTACAAGTGATTCAAGCAATGTAACTACAATTGCGGTAAATCCAATTCCGGGCAAGCCAACAATTACACCAGGTAGTGCAGCAATATGCATAGGCTCATCTACTACATTAACTGCCTCGGCTTGCACAGGAGGTAGTATGCATTGGACAGGAGGTTTAACAGGCACAAGCATAACGGTAAGTCCGACCAACACAAAATCCTATAAAGTAGTTTGTACTCAATTGAACTGCACAGGTGATTCGAGCAATGTAGCAACAGTTACAGTAAATCCAATTCCGGAAAAACCGACTATCACACCAGTTAGTATCACAATATGTGCAGGAGCATCTACTACCTTAACAGCCTCGGCCTGTGCAGGAGGTAGTTTGCATTGGACAGGAGGTTTAACAGGCACAAGCATAACGGTAAGTCCGAACACCACAAAATCCTATAAAGTAGTTTGTACTCAATTGAACTGCCCAAGTGATTCAAGCAATGCCACAATAGTTACGGTAAATCCAATACCAAATACACCCACTATAGTGTCAACATTCTCAGCCATTTGTATAGGAGCCAGTACAACCTTGTCAGTATCAGGCTGTGAAGGAGGAACTGTAAAATGGACTGAAGGTTTATCAGGTACGTCCATTACGGTATCACCAGTTATAACAAAAAACTATAAAGCTATTTGTACGCAACTCAACTGCGCAAGCGATTCGAGTGCAGCTAGTATTATCACCATAAAACCAAAACCATCAGCTCCCATTATTACATCCGATAGTACCACAATATGTAATGGGCAAACCCTGGCACTTACAGGAAGTTGTTCTGCAGGAACTATACAGTGGTCCGGCGGAAGTACAAATAATAACCTGATAGTTACAACCACCGGAACATACACTGCTGTATGTATCAATAATGGTTGTACAAGCGAAACCGGTAGCCGGGTAGTAACATCCGGAAGTTGTAGATTTGTATCTATCAATCCGGCAACTCCAATCGTATGTCCGGGCAAAAGTATTACGTTAAAAACTTCCGGTTGTAATGGGGGGAGCATAACCTGGAGTGGTGGAGCTACCGGAGCAGGAACAAGTATAACAGTATCACCTGACATTGCAACCGTTTATGTAGCTAATTGCTCTTTAGGAAGTACTGCGAGCACTACAGTAAATATAGCGGCAAATAATGTAATTGTAGCCGGTCATGTACTAACAGGGGTAGTAATCGTGAAAGCAATCCAGACGATTGAATCTGATAAAGAAATAGGAGATGGTTCATCTGCTCCTATGCCAAATGTCACCTATCAGGCTGGCAATTCTATACTATTAAACCCGGGATTTATGGTAGAAAAAGGAGCAGTATTTAAAGCAGAAATACAAGGCTGTAACTAATTGATAATAATAATTAGTACGTAATAAAAATAGTCGGGTCTCCGGCTATTTTTATTTTAATCAAATCCTAAACCATCAATAATCGCCAGACACCCGAAATGAGTAAAAGTATCAGACAGAACGGAGTAAGAATTTTCCAGGAAAGATGCATTAGCTGGTCAACTCGTAAGCGAGGGAGTGTCCAACGAATCCACATCTGAATGAATATCAATAAATAAGCTTTTGAAAGTAGCCAGAAAGCTCCCCAGAGGTTACTTGACCAATGTCCAACTTTTCCACTTGTCCAGTTTGCTAATTCTACCGGGCCTATATTAGGGAATGGGGTATTCCAGGCGCCTAAAAACAGAATCACACCAAGAATAGATACAAGAAGCATCATGGCGTATTCAGAAAGCATCATCACTGCCCACCTGAAACCCGAATATTCGGTATGAAAACCTGCAATTAATTCAGATTCTGCTTCGGGTAAGTCAAAAGGGGCACGATTACTTTCAGCAAGTGCAGAGATAAAATAAATAACAAAGACAATCAAGAGAAACGGATTTCGAAATATATTCCATGTCAGAAAACCGCCAATATCGCCTACTTCTACACCTAATGCCTTTATGCCAAAGAGATAATTTTTTTCATCCCAGAAGATGCCCTGTTGAAAACTGATTTCCTGTAAGTCAAGTGTTTGTGTAATAAGAATTACGCATAACACAGATAAACCAAGTGGTACTTCGTAAGAAATAATCTGTGCAACCGAGCGCATGGCTCCTAATAATGAATATTTGTTATTAGATGCCCATCCTGCCATCAGAATGGCCAGAATATCCAGCGAAATAATGGCTAATAAAAGAAAAACACCCGTTTTGGTACCAGAACCAGATAGACCCGAAGAAAGTGGAAAAACAGCAAAGCCCGCAAAAACGACCATAAATAACATGATAGGAGCAAACTTAAACAGATTACGGTCGGCATTGGCAGGGGTGATGTCTTCTTTCTGAATCAGTTTCAATAAATCGGCGATTAATTGCAGTAGCCCCCAATGACCTACTTCCATAGGCCCAAGGCGGTCTTGTATAAATGCAGAAACCTTACGCTCGAGATAAACCCCGACCACTACATTGGCAAAAACAATAGCAAGAAATATAGCGAGCGTAAGGAGCATGTTCTATTAATTAAAATTCAGCACTCTTAGGTGTTCTTGGGAAAGGAATTACGTCACGGATATTGGTCATACCTGTTACAAACAATACCAGACGCTCGAAGCCCAGTCCAAACCCTGAGTGTGGCGCAGAACCAAATTTGCGGGTTTCCAAATACCACCAGATGTTTTCAGGGTCAATGCCTACTTCTTTCACACGGGTCAATAATTTTTCGTAATCATCCTCACGTTGTGAACCTCCGATGATTTCACCAATACCCGGGAATAGCACATCCATCGCTCTTACTGTCTTGCCATCAGCGTCCTGTTTCATGTAGAACGCCTTTATCTCACGTGGATAGTTGGTCAGAATCACAGGTTTTTTGAAGTGTTTCTCAACCAGATAACGCTCGTGTTCAGACTGTAAGTCAATACCCCATTCAACAGGATACTGGAATTTCTTTTCCTTATGCGGTTTTGATTTTAATAAAATCTCAATGGCCTCAGTATAAGTCAGTCTTTCGAATTGATTGTCAACCACAAAACGTAATTTTTCAATCAATGCCATATCGCTACGTTCGTTCTGAGGTTTGTTTTTCTCCTCATCCAGCAAACGTTTTTCTAAGAAGGCTAAATCATCTGCACAGTTTTCTAAAGCATATTTGATTACATATTGCACAAAGTCTTCAGCCAAAGCCATGTTGTCTTCTAACTCATAAAAAGCAACCTCCGGCTCTATCATCCAAAATTCTGCCAGGTGGCGGGTAGTATTCGAGTTTTCAGCACGGAAAGTTGGTCCGAAGGTATAAATCTTCGATAATGCTAAGGCTCCTAATTCACCCTCTAATTGCCCTGATACAGTTAAACTTGTTTCACGGCCAAAGAAATCTTCTTTATAATCAATGGCTCCATCTTCAGTTCTCGGAGGGTTCTTTATATCAAAAGTAGTCACATGAAACATTTCACCTGCACCTTCGGCATCAGACGCTGTAATGATAGGTGTATGCAGATAAAAGAAGCCTTTATCATTAAAATATTTGTTGATAGCAAAAGCTAAATTATGACGGATACGGAAAATTGCTCCGAATGTATTGGTACGGAAACGCAAATGTGCTTTTTCACGCAAAAACTCCATTGAGTGGCGTTTAGGTTGCATCGGGAAAGTCTCATCAGCCGAGCCATATACTTCTATTGTCTCAGCTTTTACTTCTACTGCCTGACCTGAGCCTAATGACGCAATCAGTTTGCCTGTTATAGCTACACATGTGCCTGTAGTAATCAATCTTAAAGTATCTTCATTGATATGAGTATTGCCTTCTACTACTGCCTGAATATTATGAATAGTCGAGCCATCGTTAATGGCAATGAATGTTACGGCTGCTTGTCCTCGCTTAGTACGTACCCAGCCTTTTACTGTTACGGCTTGTTCTGCAGGTGTCTGTGTAAGAATTTCCTTGATTTGCATAAAAATAAAAACTAATAATGAGCCGCAAAAATAGCGAAATTTAGCTACTTATACGTCCCTTTATCAGAAATAAAACGAGGGAATTTTGAGGAAATGGAAAGATTGTTGTACCTTAGTTCTAAATAAATTTAAGAAAAGATGGTACTTGAGGCCACAAAAAAGACTTTAAAAAAGAAAATCCCAGAACAATTCATCTATGAAGTCATGGATGGTGAGCCTATTTATTATAAGGGGTACAAAGAGGCTATTAAAAAACACGTCAATGCTGAAGAAATAATGGGAAGTAGTTCTTTACAATCTGAATTAGTTAACTTCATTCTTGAAATACTCCACGTTTCATACGATAAGAAAAAGTATCGCATTCATACGAATGAATCGGGCTTGCAGCTAGGTTATAAAGATACTTTGGCAGGAGATATTTTGGTCTATGATAAAGCGATATTTACTTCAGATAAAATTAATGCCAAGTATTCAGACGTGCCACCTAAATATGTGATAGAGATAGACACCAATGCAGATTTAAGTGAAAGTACTTTTATGGAGTATATGACACGTAAAACTGAGAAACTTTTTGAATTTGGTGTGGAGAAAGTGTTTTGGGTGATTACTTCAACTCAGCAAGTTATAGTTACTTCACCTAAAGAAGACTGGCTCATAAAAAACTGGAATAAAGACATTGAACTCTTTGATGGAATCACAATAAATATCGGAAAGTACTTAGACGAAGAAGGTATAAAAATATGATTACAGGAGGTGCATAATGCATCTCCTGTAATTTTTTTATTCTTCACTTTTCTTGCTCTTTTTTCTTTTTTTCAGAGCATCGCTCAATATGTATTCTATCTGCCAGTTCAGGCTTCTGAACTCTTCGGCTGACCACTTTTCGAGTTCTTTCAGTACTTCAGGGCTGATTCTTAATACAAATGGTTTTTTTTCACTTGCCATTAGTTATATAGGGTTCCGGCATTTACCACAGGACTTACAGATTTATCACCACACAAAACTACCAATAAATTGCTCACCATCGCAGCTTTACGCTCTTCGTCCAGATAAACAATTTCTTTTTCTGACAAACGTGCCAGTGCCATTTCTACCATCCCTACAGCGCCTTCTACAATTTGTTTACGGGCAGCTACTACGGCTGTGGCTTGTTGGCGTTGAAGCATAGCATGTGCAATTTCAGGTGCATATGATAAGTGGCTGATACGTGCTTCCATTACTTCTACACCTGCTTGTGTAATTCGCTCATTCAGCTCTTTTTCCAGCATTTCGTTGATTTTTCCTGAACCGTCTCTTAGCGTAATGTTTGCATTTTCATCTTCAATAGTATCGTAAGCATACGAACTTGCCAGATGGCGCACGGCTGCTTCTGATTGAATATCCACAAACTTAAGATAATCGTCGACCTCAAAAAGGGCTTTTGCGGTATCGCTTACCCGCCATACTACCACAGCGGCAATTTCGATAGGATTCCCCATTCTGTCGTTTACTTTCAATTTCTGACCATTCAGATTTCTGGCACGGAGACTAATTTTTCTACGACGATACAGTGGATTCACCCAGCGTAAGCCGGTTTGTTTCAGAGTACCTTCGTAATTACCAAAGAAAGTGACAACTGCCGCTTGATTAGGGTTAATGACTGTCAACCCAATAAGTAGGATAAATCCGGTTAAACTAAGAATAATTGATAGCGCAGGAATATAAGTGAGAATAGTGAAAAAAGGTACTATTAATAAAAGGAATCCGGCTATAATTATAACATAACCCGAAAGTGAACGTAATTCTTTTTCTTTCATATGGTTTAGAAATTTGATATTAAAATAATATCATAAAGATATTATTGTTTATGAGATTGCCAATAGAAAAAATGATGAAAGATGCTTTTTGAAGATGAGTGGTAATAAATAATAATCGACATTTTTTCCTAACTTTGTGGTTCAGGTTCATATTCGAAATAAAAAGATAAAGCGATGGTTCTTAACGAACAAGAAATTTTACGCCGTCAGAAAAGACAAGATTTAATTGCAATGGGAATTGACCCATATCCTGCCGAATTATTTGAGGTGAATGTAACGTCCGCCGATATTCATAAAAATTACGAGAACAATAAGTTAGATTATAAGAATGTTTCAATTGCCGGGCGCCTGATGAATTTCCGCGTGATGGGAAGTGCCTCATTCGCCGAACTACAGGATTCAACGGGCAGAATACAGCTATATTTTCGCCGTGATGATTTATGTCCGGGTGAAGACAAGACCCTGTATAATACGGTTTTTAAGAAACTATTGGATATTGGTGATATCATCGGCGTAAAAGGTTTTGTGTTTACTACCCAAACCAACGAAATATCGATTCATGTAACAGAATTTAAAATTCTGAACAAATCTTTGCGTCCGCTTCCGGTAGTAAAAGAAGTAGATGGCAAAGTATATGATGCTTTCTCAGACCCTGAGCAACGCTATCGCCAACGTTATGTGGATTTAATTGTTAATCCGCATATCAAAGATATTTTTATCAAAAGAGCAAGAATTATCTCTACCATGCGTCAGATGTTCGACGAAAGAGGTTGGTTAGAGGTAGAAACACCTATCTTGCAGCCTATTCATGGTGGTGCAGCGGCTCGTCCGTTCAAAACACACCACAATACGCTTGATATGCCATTGTATATGCGTATTGCCAATGAATTATACCTGAAAAGACTGATTGTAGGAGGTTTTGACGGGGTATATGAGTTTGGTAAAATGTTCCGTAACGAAGGCATGGACAGAACACATAATCCTGAGTTTACATCTTTGGAATTCTACGTAGCCTATAAAGATTACGAGTGGATGATGAGTATCACTGAAGAAATATTTGAAAAAGTAGCACTGGCTGTGCATGGTACCACAAAATTCAAATCCGGTGAGCATGAGCTTGATTTTGCAGGTCCGTTTGCGCGTTTAAGTATTTTAGAAGCCATTGAAAAATATACAGGTATAAATTTAGGTGCTTTGACAGAAGAAGAAACCCGTCAGCATTGTCGTCAGTGGGGTATGGAAGTAGATGAGACGATGGGTAAAGCCAAATTGATTGATGAGATTTTTGGTGAAAAAGTTGAAGATAATCTGATACAACCGACTTTCATTATTGATTACCCGGTAGAGATGTCTCCTCTGACTAAAAAGCACCGCAGTAAAGCAGATTTGGTAGAGCGTTTTGAATTGTTTGTGAATGGTAAAGAAGTAGCAAACGCCTATTCAGAGTTGAATGACCCGATTGACCAGCGTGAGCGATTTGAAGAGCAATTGAAACTGGCAGAACGTGGCGATGAAGAAGCGATGGCAATGGATGAAGATTTTATCCGTTCATTAGAATACGGTATGCCACCAACCGCAGGGATTGGTATAGGTATTGACCGTCTGACAATGATGCTGACGGATAATGCCAGTATTCAGGAAGTATTGTTCTTCCCACAAATGCGTCCTGAGAAGAAACAGGAAGTATCAACCGACGCTGATTATGAAGCCATTGGTGTGCCGAAAGTATGGATTGCAGCTTTGCAGAAAATGGGCTTTGTGATGGTTGAGCAATTGAAAGGTGCCAATGCCAACAAAATCTTCAATGATTTAGGCGGAGTGAGAAAGAAATTGAAAATTGAAGAGAAGATGCCAACTTTGGATGAGGTAAAGGTTTGGGTAGGGTAAAAATATAAAAATACTTTATAATGTAAAAGCAGTATTTCAAGGGAAGTGCTGCTTTTTTATTGGGGGTCATTGTCCTAAGATAGATAAAACTCAATCTGACATATAAGTGCTTAAATTAATAGTTAGAATATCGATTAATTATCCGCCTTAGATAAATCTCTTATTTCTTTGTTAGATAATATGCGATTATATATTCTTATATCATCTAAGCTACCTTTATGTAGCTCTGTATCTCCATAAAAATCTCTCCCTATTTCAAGCGGTGAGTAATTAGGTTTGACAGCAGGCAAATTGTGTACACCACCTATTAAGTTCCCATCTACATAGAATCTTCTTGTTTTCCCATCAATTAATAAAACTACATGGTACCATTTATTAAGTTGTACTTTAAATTTACTCTCATCAATGTTATTGCCATTAGTGTGAAAGAAAGTATCTTCATTTGTATTCCGATAGAAAAAGAATTGTAATTGTTGATCATTTTGACTTGCTTTACAAAGTACTGAGGCTTCGTCTTCTCTTTTCCACAAAATCCATGCTGATAGTGTAACTTCCTGCCCTATATTATGTAGCATAAAGCTATTTTCTACTCTTATAAATTGGTCAATACCATTTAGACTTATGGCACTTTTAGCTTTCCTATTTCTATCTTCAGTAAAACTAATTTCACCAAAAATTTTACCATTATTGTTATTACCACTTTCATCATTTACATTATTATTAAATGGGTAATAAGCAATAGGCCCTGTTAATATAAAATCCTTTTGGATTGATAAATAGTGTTGAGCCCAATTTACATTTCCTGTTAACGCAACATCATATATGCAGGAAGAAAGAGCAGGCTCTCTAAAAACACCTGTATTTGTACAAACTTTCATTGCACTCTGATAAGCTTCCTGACTAATGCTATATATTTTCGATGGGAAGTCCTTATCGGTATATGAAGCAGTATTTTTACCAGATTCATAAGAGAATAAAGACTCACTCTGACCAATCCGCCAGCTATTTGAAAAATCGGAGTAGAGTTTTTTAAAGTCAGTAACGTCTACATTTGAACCATTTTTTATTTTAATATCATTTTGTTTATTGCCATCAAAATCCCCTAAAAGCCCTATTATTTTACCTTTTCTATTATTATTCAAGGTTATAACATAATTTAAATAATCAAAATTGAATGAGACTTTTAGTACATCATTATTAGCATTTTTGATATAAAATACATCTCCTTCTCTTGTCAATTTTCCTCCATTGCTCAAAGATTTCTCAGTACTAGTTAAATTAAATTCACTTTCGTTTACTAATACTTTTTTGGGATTTAAGTAGAAAGAGACATTCTCAGCGCCTGTATTGAATGCAATTGCTGTATTCACAGAGACCATATCGCTATTACTATACTTTTGCTGTCTTACCTGAAGTTCTAATTTGTCTGTAGTAGATTTTAATACCTGAAATTCTCCAACTCCCTGAAAATCATAATAGCTTCCATCAAGCGTTGTAAAATGTGGATCTCCCCAACTCCCGGCATTACCACTACTATTTTCTGCAGGAGTGGATGAATTCTGGATATTTTGCAAGGAAGAATCGTTATTTAAATCAAGTGCATCTAAAAAAGATTTTGCTACGATTTCATTCCATAATTCCTTTGTTGCGGATAAAATATTTGTAATTCCTGCAGTACAATCAAAAGGTAAATTTAAATCATTTACACTTCCAATCGAGAGCAGTATATCTGCTTTGATATTTTCTCTATAAAGGCTACAACCAAGCGTTATTTGAATCAAACCATAGATAAATTTTGAAACAATTTTTTTTACATCATTTTGTTGAGCATTGGCATTTGAAGAAAAAAGTGAAAAAAAGTCAATTATAAGACTTGATTTAGCTTTGTTGTTTATTACTAGAATTTCCTCTCCTTTAAATAATGCAACTAATTGCTGTTGATTAACTTCTTTTGTCGAACTATACCTCGGATTTTTTTTTAAACTTTCAATAAATAGTTTGGAAGGTATCTTACCTTTTTGCGTACTATCGGTCTCTAGGGTAAAAAATATTGAATTAATATCAGTACTAATATCTGATTGGTCTTGTGTGTTAAAAATTAACAATTTGCCAATAGATGCTACATCTACTTTTTTACCTCCTTTTTTTTCTGTTAAAAAATCTACCACAAGAATCGCTTGTTGATTTTCATTAGTTAAGCATCCCAAAATGGCTGTTGTTACTTCATAAGATGAGGGCAAATCTACTTTTTCATCTTTTGCATGTTCCTTACATGTGGTTGTGAGGAAACCAACCAAAACTAGTGAGAGTATAAATTTAAATCGGTTTTTCATGTTGAGTAATATTTTAAAAGTAATGACTTCGAGATACTAGATTCTAAAGGAAATAGCAAAAAAGCATTGCACGAACTTGTTAAAATGCCGAAATGAATGTAATCGTTTCTTTTAAATTTGATTCAATTACTATATTGCTTTTAAAAGAAAGTAATACTACCTAGACTTTTTACTAAAAGCAAGATTAATTTATTTATCGGTAGTTTTAGCGTTATTAATTTTTATATGACATTTTGACTTCATAATTTATCAATTAGAATTACAGTATGGTCTCTTTATTCCTCTGAAAAACTTTTTATAAACCCTGGGTCACTTGATAAGCGTAGTATTGTTTTATAGAATTAGATCTTGACAATCAGTAAAACAGAAAAGGTAGTGGACAAAACCACTACCTTTTCTGTTTTACTTCATCTTCACAATAGTAACCCCCTGCCCACCTCGGTCGGCGTGTTCATCTGTCATGCCTGCTACCTGTTTATAGGAACGTAAGTGTTGCCGGACAAGATTCCTTAAAATACCGTCGCCTTTGCCATGAATGATTCTTAATTCGGGGTATCCCAGCATAATGGCATCATTCATCAGGCTATCAACTACACCTAAAGCTTCTTCACCACGTTTACCTCTCAAATCAAGATTGAAGCTGAAATTCATCATTTTTTCATTCAGATCAATACCTGTCATTCTGGGTTTGATACTTTCTTTCACGGCCTCTCTGAACTCCTTCCGACTCATTTTTTCCAGTCGACTCATTTTGATATTGGTTTTTAGTTCACCAATAGCAATTTCGACATCTTTGCCTTTCATAGACAGCACCTCCCCAATAGTAGCCTGCCCTTTTATCCGCACAAAACTACCTATGGCAATCTCACCATTTTCTAATTCCCATTCTTCTGATACAGGTTTTTGTTCTTCTACTTTCTCCAGTTTCAGTTCCTGTATTTCAAAATTCTGTAATTCCTGGCGGATTAACTTGGTAATATCTTTATCGGCCTTTCCTTCCCGTATCTCCTTAATGGTAGTTTCTATCTTACGGTTTGTTTCCTTCAGCAATTCTTTTGCTTGTGCTTTGGCATCATTCAGAATCTTTTTCTTTTCGACTTCCAGAAAGTTTTTCAAACCATTATATTGCTCCAGGGTATTTTTCAACTGCTGATTTTTCTCAATAAACTCCTTGTTTCTATCTGCAAATACCTTTCGTTCTATCTCCAGTTCTTTAATCAGTTTCTCGAAGTCAATCTGTTGTGTACCAAGTTTACGCTTGGCATTATCAACAACTTGTTTAGGCAAACCTATTTTCTGCGCTACTTCAAGCGCAAAAGAACTACCCGGTTTTCCGATTTCCAATTCGTACATGGGTTCTAAGTGCTCTGCGTCAAACTTCATGGCGCCGTTGATAGTACCACTGTTCTTGTTGGCAAATACTTTCAGATTGGTATAGTGGGTATTGATTACACCATAAGCCTTTGAACGAACCAACTGCTCTAAAATAGACTCCGCAATGGCTCCGCCTAAACTCGGTTCCGTACCTGTACCAAACTCATCAATCAGAAATAAAGTAAATTTATTAGAGAAGTTGACAAAATGCTTCATGTTCGTGAGATGCGAACTATAAGTACTTAAATCATTTTCGATACTTTGCTCATCACCAATATCAATGAATATATTTTTGAATATACCCACTTTTGAATCGGGCGAGGCAGGGACTAATAGTCCGCATTGTGCCATGTATTGTACTAGACCGATGGTTTTAAGCATGACTGATTTTCCACCTGCGTTAGGTCCTGATACCAGTACTATTCTGTTCTCCTGGTCGAGCTTAATTGAAAGAGGGACAATTGCCTTCTTTTGTTTCTGATGCGCCAGATACAATAATGGGTGTGTTGCCCTATACCACACTAAAGCCTGATTTTCAACAAGTAGCGGAGCAGTCGCATTGATAGATAAGGCAAATTTGGCTTTGGCTCGTATAAAGTCAACCAAACCTAAAAACAGATAAGCCTTGCGCAAAGCAGGGACATTCGGCCGTAAAAATGCAGTCAGTTTTTCAAGAATCTTGACAATCTCACGACGTTCCCTTGCCTCTAATTCTCTTATCTCATTATTGGCTTCCAATACTTCAGCAGGTTCAACAAAGGCCATTTGCCCTGTAGCCGATTCGTCATGTACAAAGCCTTTTAGCTTGCGTTTATGTTCTGATAGAATCGGAATCACCATTCGTCCGTCACGGATGGTCAATGACATTTCGTCGCCTATCCAGCCACTATTACGGGCAGTACGGAGAATCCGCTCAAGTGTTTTTCTTAAATCGCTTTGTTCGGCTATTAATCTTCTGCGAATATCGGCCAGTTCGGGAGAGGCAGAATCTCTGACCTTTCCCCGTTCGTCAATGATTTTATCTATTTGTGATATAACGCTGCTCCAGCCTTCATTATCTGAAACAGGTAATGAATTAGCGGTAAGTGTTTTTAATTCCGGATAGATAATTTCTTCTTTATTCTTAAAGAAATGGATAATCTGCTGAATGGTACGAAGCGAAAGTTTGATTTCAAAAAATTGTTCTTCGCTTATAAATGCGCCTTCAATAGAAGCCCGTGCAAGGGCTTCACTAACATCTATATAATTTTGCTCCGGGAAACTTGATTCTGTTTGCAGAATTAATTTAAACTCTGCTACTTGCCGAATCAACCGGTCAATTATTTTATAATCATCAGAGAAACGTATCTTTTCAACAAAAGCTCTGCCAAGCGAACTCACACATTGGTCCGCAATCAGTTCACGAATTTTATCAAACCCTATTTTTTGTTCTATATTCTGAGGGTAAAGCATATTTTTTATTTAAAAACGGGTGCAAATTTACTAAAATTTCCTGTCTTTTAAGGTCTGAACAGACGTGGACCTGCTAATTATCGGAAGTTTGGCTATAAAATTTATATAAACCCAAACAATTAGCTCAAACATTTTGTATTCAAATAAAGATTAACGAATTATGTTAGCAATACCTGCTTTTACATATGCTCAGGAGGATACGTATTATAAAACTACACCTGCTCCTTTGTTCTGCTGTGATATCGCCAATCCGGCTTTAGAAAAACGTATTCGCATACACAATGATATTCAACAACTGGCAAGTCTGATGCGTGTGCACGACTGGCAATTGAGCTTCGATTATAAATCATCGCTGGTAGAGAATAGCACCCTTATTATTACCAATGTTTCACAGGAAATTATCTGGGTAAGCAGTGCGTTTCAGTCAATGACAGGCTACCGTATTGATGAAGCAATAGGGAAGAGCCCATCCTTTTTGCAAGGCAAAAAAACAAACCTTCGAACCAGACAGTTCATCAGAGATAAATTAGCTAATTTTGAAAAGCTCAATGCCAGAATATTAAATTACCGGAAAAATCAAGAGTCCTACTGGTGTGGTATAAAGATTTTTCCGCTTCAGAATAGTCAGGGGTCTATTACTCATTTTATTGCCATTGAAAAGGAAGTAAATTGAAAATGGTACAGCAATTAAAGATAGACGCTCAACAGACTTGCCCCCGTTGCAAACAGGCATTTGCCTGTAAAGCGGATAATATCAGTATATGCCAATGCAGCGCCATTCTATTAACAGACGAACAATCGCAGTATATCAGCCGGCAATATAATGGCTGTCTATGTATTCATTGTTTACAAGCCTTAAAACATGAATACGAGCAATTAGTCCCACCCTCAAACGTATAGATTAAACACTATTGAGTACTTAAAATATACCTAAGTCAGGTTTTTATTTATGGGTATATTTACTCGTTTTTTGGGGTAAAATTGCTTGTTTTTTGCAATTTTACTTTCATTTACGGCAGAATTTTTCCAAATTTGAGAGGAAATTCGTCTTTTAAAAGCAAATAAGACATTGTATTTTGACCCTAGCTAAAATAGTTTGAGTGATTCTTTCAGGGAATAAATTCAAACATATTTTGATTACACCCTAACCAGACATGATAAAGATTGCCTTTATTGCTTTACTGCTTGCTGTTGAGTTAACTATATTTTATGAAGTAAATTCAAAGCTTGCCTATCCTTTTCGAGGAGCCATACATTTGTTTATGGCATATTGGTATTATTCTGAAAGAAAGGCCTCGCTAAACCTGACAGACAAATTATTTCTGATTTCCTGCCTTATTCCGGCTATTACACCTATTCCGATTTATTTTTTTGGTTTTACCTGGGGTACATTGTTAGAAGCTGTTTTATTGCTGGTAAGTTATCAGTTGCTCATTAGAATTTATCGCCTGGAAGGAGCAAAAATAAGGTTCCGGACAAACCTTAATACGATTATTAAAGTATTGATTCCGTATGTGTTTTTTCCGCTTACTTATTTCTTTCTGATAGTCTTTCCGGTTGTTAAGTCAGATGTACTCCTGATTACCTTTATTTACATGGTTCAGATTATGTACATGGCAGTACTTTCAGCCTATTTGCCGTTTCCTGAAAAAAGTAAACTGTATATATCCTTAGGAATGTTTTTTATCATTTTTGCCAGTGGTGCGAGTGTGCACAGGGTGTACGTAGTACCCTATGAATTCGACTATGGCATAGTAAGGATTACAGCCAATCTTGGTAGGATCCTGATTATCATTGGCTTGCTTAATCGTATGAAGAGAGATGTTCTCCTCCCTAGAATAGCTTAGAATCTATTTTTCGCCATCTTTTTTACGATTGCGAAGCTTTTTATCATCCACCGTATTATTTAAGAAACTATTGATTTTATCAATTTCAAAACTCATCTGGATTTCGCCAAAAGAGTTTATTTTGATATCAAATCCATTCAAATCTTTGTGAACGCGAGGATTCTCGGCCTGAGACTTATCATCTGTTTTCTTTTTTGCCATTGTTTTAAAAGTTTGAATAGACCCAATATAAAAGTAGATAAAATAATATATTAACGCATTTGCTTGTGCAACTATAACCACTACCTATTATGATAAAAATTATACTGACATTCTCACTACTCTTGCTTGAGATAGTGCTGTTTTACAAATTTAACCGGATTATTGCCTACCCTGCCAGAATTCTGGTTTATTCTTATCTGATTTACTGGTATTACTCAGAAAGAAAGCGTGATAATGCATTAACTTTAACTGATAAACTTTTTATAGTATCACTCCTTATTCCTATATTTTCACCCTTGCCTGATTATCTCTGGAATTCGGTTCCTACAAAAATACTGGAAATTGTTCTGATAATAATCAGCCAGCAACTGATTGTTTTTATATGGACACGAGAAGGCGCAAAAATTGATTTTTCTAATCAGAAAAATACTTTTACTAAAGTATTAGTTCCCTATATCGTTCTTCCTGTATTATTTTTCTGCTTTGTAGTATTGCCTACTGAACAGTTAATCCCTATAATTTTGTTTGCTTTTTTCCTCTTACAGATGATGTATATTGCTACATTGTCTGCGTTTTTGCCTTTTCCGGAAAAAAGTAAATTTTATATATCTTTGGCTATGGGCCTGTTGATTTTATCCTGTGGTGCCAATTTTCTGAGAATATGTATTTCTCCTTATGATTATGACTATGCCGTTGTCAGGGTTACTACTATTGCTTTTCGTGTGTTTCTGCTGATAGGATTGCTACACAGAGAAACACACGAAGTAAAGACTCCTTATTTAGGCTAAAACAGTTGTTGCTTTTTCTATTCTGCTGATTACTTCTTGTTTTCCTAAAATTTCAAGGGTGAGCATCAGGTCAGGTCCTTTGCCTACACCTGTGATAGATAAGCGGAATGCCTGCATTACCTTGCCGGGTTTAAGCCCGGCTGCTTCAAGCGCAGGAAAAATAGTGTCATGGATAGACTGAGCGACAAAATTATCATCACCTATGCCTTTTATTGCGTCTTTAATGGCACCTAATGCTTTGCGGGCATCATCATTCCATTTTGTTCGAACGATTTCCTCATCGTAGCTAACAGGCGCTTCAAATATGAAAGGTACTTCTGTTACTATTTCCTGAGGGAAAGTAACACGGTCTTTCATCAGATGAACCAGTTTAGGTGCAATATCAACAGGAGCCGAAGCCGGAAGTTTAAGAATAGCGGCTAATTCTTCTTCTGATTTTGCTTTCAGATAATGCTGATTAAACCATTTGGCTTTATCAACCATAAATCTGGCGCCCGCCTTATGTATTTTATCTAAACTAAAAGATTCAACCAATTCACTCATTGAGAAAATCTCTTGTTCTGTACCGGGGTTCCAACCTAGAAAAGCAAGGAAATTGACTAATGCTTCCGGGAAATA
>CALRLS020000019.1:0-22913 GCA_943368815.1 Cyanobium sp. NIES-981 | reverse complement strand
CCAAGTGGGGTTCAGGCAAACCTGTAATTGCTATCGGTTCAGATGTAGATTGTATTCCTAAGGCCTCTCAAAAGCCCGGTGTTGCCTATAAAGACCCTATTGTAGAAGGAGCTCCCGGTCACGGTGAAGGCCATAATTCGGGACAAGCGCTTAATATCACTGCCATGCTTGCGCTAAAGGAGATTATGGAAAGGGAAAAAATATCAGGTACTTTAGTCTTATGGCCGGGGATAGCCGAGGAACTCGTAGGAGCTAAAGCTGTTTATGTGCGTGAAGGCTATTTTAAAGATGTAGATGCATGTATTTTTACGCACGTGAGTGATAATTTATCAGTAGGATGGGGGGATGTAGGAAACGTGGGGATTGTGTCGGTAAAATTTCATTTTGAAGGAGAAGCAGCTCATGCAGCAGGTGCACCATGGAGAGGGAGAAGTGCACTGGATGCAGTAGAGCTGATGAACATAGGCTGGAACTATAAACGTGAGCATCTTGAAACTACCCAACGCTCTCATTATGTGATTTCAGACGGAGGCGACCAACCTAATGTGGTGCCTTCTAAAGCTGCCGTATGGTATTATTTCAGAGAACGTACCTATCCCAGAATCAAGAATTTGTTTGAAAATGGCCTTAAGATGGCACAAGGGGCTTCTATCATGACAGATACGAAGTTTACCTATGAAATACTCGGCAGTGCTTGGTCGGGGCATTTTAATAAACCGATTGCCGAAACAATGTATTATAATATCAAACGCATAGGTTTACCGCAATGGTCTGAAGACGACCAACTCCTGGCTAAAGCCAGCCAGAAAGAACTGAAAGCAACAAAAATAGATGGTTTAGCAATTAAACTGGATACTGTAGCTGAACCTGTTTATTCGCCAAATATTATACGTCAGGGTGGTTCTGATGATATTGCTGATATTTCTTGGTCTTTGCCTACGGTTGTGCTTCGTTACCCATCAAACATGCCGAGTATGCCGGGGCATCATTGGGCTAATGCCATTACAATGGCTACACCAATAGCGCACAAAGGCGCTACCGCAGGGGCTAAAGTAGAAGCATTAACTGTATTGGATATGCTTTTCAAACCTGAAATCATTCAGAAAGCATGGGAATATTATAATAGGGAACAGACCAAAGAGATAAAATATACTCCGCTAATTTCGAAGGAAGATAAGCCGGCTATTTACCTGAACAGGGAGATAATGGAAAAATTCCGTCCTGAAATGAGCAAGTATTATTATGACCCAACCAAATACAAAACATATTTGGAGCAATTGGGTATTAAGTATACGACGGTTAGGGAGGAGAAAAAATAATTTTATTGTCGATTTTCGATTGCAAATTGTCGAATGAAGATTGAAAATCGACAATAAAAAAGTGTGCGATGTTCAAACCATCGCACACTTTTTTAGTTTATAACATAATGTCTCTAAACTACATATGTCATGAAAATCCTGCTGGTATTCATAATTACTACTGTCATATTTGCTGCTATTGATTTAATCTGGCTTGGCTTTATTGCCAAAAATCTTTATCAACAAAAATTGGGTTTTATCATGGCCGACATGATAAACTGGATAGCAGCACTGATTTTCTATATCATGTATATAGGTGGTATGCTATACTTTGTTATTTTTCCGAGTCTTAATAACGGCAATTGGCAAACGGCTTTGTTGAAAGGAGCCATATTAGGTGTACTATGCTATGGCACTTATGACCTAACCAATATGGCAACCCTCAGAAACTGGCCTTCCGAAATCGTCATTATCGATATACTCTGGGGGGCTTTTCTGACCGGGCTTACTTCTACTCTTTCATTCCTTGTTACCCAGAAATTTATGTAATACTTATTTAATTGTAGAGAAATCGGTTGGCGTCATATACATTGACTCCACCTTTTCGGTTAGTTTACCGTTTTTCTCCGATTCATCACGGGCTTTCACCCATTTCATGTCTTTTCTGAAAGCCTCAAAAGATGCCTTACCTGCTTCTTCACTTTTGTGTGCAAGTATATACACCAGCTTAGCTTGAGCACCATCTTTCTCGATTGTTGTCCAGTAGGCTACATTGGTCATGCCATGTTTCTTGAAAAGTTTCAGGGTATAGTTTCGGAAACGTGCCAGTAAATCATTCAGCTTATCAGGAGCAGCAGTGTAGGTTCTTAATTCAAAAGCTCTTTCAGGGCTCTTTATTTGTCCTTTAACAGCCGGAGAAAAATCCGTTGTGTTCATGAATATTGACGTTACTTTAGCTACAATTTTACCGTTTTTCTCTGACTCAGTCGCTACTGTTTTCCATTCAGGGTCAGCGCCAAAGGCTTTCCACGAAGCATCTCTTGCTTCTTTGCTTGGGTACGATAACACATAGTAAAGAGCATTATCAGTATTTGTGACAGGAACCCAATATCCAACGTTTGTCATTCCATGACGTTCGAAAATTTTATTAGTATGGTTACGGAAGCGTGTCAGCAAATCGGGCAATTTTCCCGGATGGCAATAATAAATGCGCATTTCATAATAACGCGTATCCGGATCTTTGGCAAAAGCAGACATAGTGAATAATAAGGCAATAGAAAGGCTGAATAATGTTTTCATAGATGGGGTTGATTAGATTACAAATGTATTTCTTTACGAGGATAATCTATTCATATTCAAGGTGGTATTTTTATACAATATATAGAATTATCCCTCATAAGTTCAGATGATACACTTCTTCCTCTGCAAATACTTCTTCAATCAACTCTTCTACAATTTTATCGAGACCTTCATACCAGTCGAGGTGAGGTGAATGTTTGTCGCAACCTCCGGCATGTGGTACGCACTGGGTAGTTTCATGTTGGAAATGACATACAGGACAACGACCGATGGTTTCAAAGACATTCCAGATATGGCCACAATGGCAATGCCAGTGTCGGCCTCCATCCGGTTCCCACGAACACTTAGGGCATCGAATTTTCATAGGTAATTACAGTTTTTGATGCAATATACCTATTTTTCTATTAAAAAGGCCACCTTCTTATGAAAGTGGCCTCAGTTCCGGGGGCTTAGCAGACAGGTTTACACAGCACTTTTTACCAATTCTACTATTTTACCTAAAGTCTTTTTTGCTGCTGAAGCAGCAGCTTTAGCGACTGTATCGTTTCCATCTAATTTTTTAACTGTTTCAGATGCTGCCGCCAGTAAGTCACCTAGTTTACCTTGCTGCTTACTATCTAAGGCTGCTTTGCCCGACTGCAGGAGATTAAGACTGCCTGCCAGAGTTTGCGCATTGCCAAGCAAACCTTCTCTTCCTTCGGTCAATAAATTATTAATCTGATTAGCCCCAACCAATAACTTGACGGTATTGATAACCTTGGTTAAAACATCTGTTTTTAAGGTGCCTTCAGAGGCCATAGGGATTAGACTTTTCAGCACTCCAACCTGACCTATTAATTTATCTTTCATTTCATTTCCTCTGGTATTGGCTTCACTCTCCAATGCAAAACTCCCGGACTTTATTGCTTCTACTAATTCTTCTTTTTCTCCTTTTTTAGAAAGGGAAACGGCTTCATCTAACAAGCCTTCTAATGTCAATCTTTGTGCAAATGAGTCAAACTTTGTAAGAAGCAAAAATGCAACAATTAAGCCCGCAAAAAATCGTTTTTCCATTTAGTATTTTTTTCTGTTTTAGAACACCCCTAATGTTTATGACGTAAATTTCGGAAAAAGGTTACGTAACAATAAAATAATAATTCCTTAATATTGACCATAATGACTTATTTTTCGACGAATGGGTTGTATTCTGATACCAGATATAATTGTAAAATTTATTAAATCGTCATTATTCGAGCACTTTCCTTATTCCTTGAATATTTCCAGGCCATTTATTTTCTATCACAATATTGATTTACCTTTGCTACAGTAAAAGATGACAGCCAAACTATGCAGATTATTGAGGTAGGCAATGACCGGAAACTTCAACAGGAATTTTTAGAATTTCCATCCAGGCTTTATAAACAGAACCCCTACTGGATTCGACCCTTAGATATTGACATTGCAAAAATATTTGACCCGAAAAAAAATCCGCTTTTAAAAGACGATAATTGTATTCGCTGGCTTGCTATTGACACCCGAGGACAAACCATTGCAAGAGTTGCTGCTTTTGTTAATCCGAATACAGTTATTTATAGCAACGACCAACCAACAGGTGGCATGGGCTTCTTTGAGTGTATCAATGACAAACAAGTAGCCTTTGCGATGTTTGATAAATGCAAGGAATGGCTGGAGGAAAAAGGCATGAAAGCAATGGACGGGCCCGTCAACTTTGGTGAACGCGATAACTGGTGGGGATTATTGGTTGATCCTTATGATGCAGAACCCACCTGGTCGATGTTTTATCACCATGCTTATTACAGGGCATTCTTTGAAGAGTATGGGTTTCAGGATTATTTTCAGCAATATACTTTTCTTCTTCCGCTCGAAGAAACAGAAGCCCGCAAGGTGGTCCGCCCCGTTCTTTTTGAAATAGCCAATCGTATTTATAATACGCCCGGTTATAATTTTCGGCATGTAAGCAAGAAACAGCTATCAGAATTTGCCCAGGATTTCAGAACCATTTATAATAAAGCATGGGCTAAAAATATGGCGGCAGGTGAAATGACTGCCGAACGTGCCGAAGCCATTATGCAGATGATGAAACCCATTCTTGAAGAAGAATTAATGTGGTTTGGGTATCATAACGGTGAACCCATCGCCTTTTCTATCATGATTCCGGAACTGAACCAGATTATCAAGCATTTGAACGGAAAGCTGAACTGGATTGGTAAAATCAAATGGGTTTACCACCAGTTAATGAAAACCAATCACAAAGCCCGGGGTGTTATTTTTGGTGTAATTCCGGAATATCAGGGCAGGGGAATTGAATCAGCTATTACATTGGCCTTTTCCAGAGCCTGCTGGAAAGCTGATTATCAATATAAAACCTTAGAACTGAACTGGATAGCAGATTTTAACCCCAAAATGCTTAAAGTAACGCAGTTATTAGGAGCAAAGAAATTCAAAACTTATATTACTTACCGTTATTTATTTGACCGCACCAAGGAGTTTAAGCGGCATCCGGTGATATGATATTTAGTGATTGAGCGATTTAGTGAATGAGTGATTTACCTGAATTACAGGTTTTAATCATTTAATAATTATGTTATTAATCAGCCTAATCTGCCCAATCAGATTAATCACAGCTCAGACAATTCAATCACTCAATCTGCCGCAGGTTTATAAAACTCCTGCAAGGCTCTTGTAAATGTAATCATGGCAACATCCATATGATCTAAATCATTGTAAATACTTTGATGAACGTTCAGGTTTTGCAGATGAGCCTTGTCAATATCCGCACTTAATTTTTTAAGTGGGTTTGTATTCCATGTAGGGTCTTCAAGTCCTCCAGCCGTTAAGTAGAGATTCAAAGGGCTTTGTGTTTTTCTATCCTGAAGCTTTTTAGTCAGTTGATTCAGATAGAAATTATTATACCATAAAGACGGGCTTGCAGAGGCAATATTTTTGAAAGTTGCCTGATTGTTTTCAGCCTGATTCAATAGCGCGTATAAACTAAAATATCCGCCAAATGAATGTCCCATTAAGGTTCGATTACTTGTTTCAGTTCGAAAATTTGCATCAATATTAGGTATCAATTGATTGACAATAAAGCTATTAAAGTTTTTCGCTCCGCCAACAGCTTTCATTTCATCAGATGGAATGGATGCCGGATATAAATAATCACGTTCTCTTAAAGAATCCATTGCAATGAAGGATTTATAACCAATACCGACTAGAATAAGGGGAGGTAACAATCCTGCCACTTCGTATTGTTTTACTGTCTCTGCCAACATCGGGAAATAGAAATTGGCATCTATAATATACACAGTAGGATATTTAACATCAGGTTTTTCATAATAGGCTTTCGGCATCTGAACTGAGATATAGAATGAGTCTTTAACGGCTTCTGAATAAAGACGTATGTCTTGCCTGAGTGTTTGGGCGGGCGCATTGTTCTTTGTGTCTGTAAAAGAGCAAGCACAGATAGCCAATGAAAGAAATAGTAAAGAAAATAGCTTTTGCATCTGATTATTGAATAGTATATGACTGATTAAAATGGACAAATTTCTGGAGCCTGACAAGTGATTGATTAATACATGAGTGTTACAAAACTGCTCAAATTCATACCGATTCTTTTCCACTTGTCCTGACTGGCAATTCTGGCGTAACAATTTTTTGAAAAGAATGTCTTGCCAACAGGGATTAGTGTTATTGGGTCTTCCTTTTTATCCATTCTGCTTTCAATCCATTGTATGGTTACTATAAAGTCTTGCGGTAATCTTATATTATATGGCTCTAAATCAACCTTTGTCCATCCTGTTTTAAAATTGTCAAGAGTCATAAAGATTTGCTTGTTATAAAGTAAGGTATCCGGCATATTATTTTTTACTGAATAAATGTTTATCCGGTACTTTATTTGATTAAAGTTATTGCCTGATATATTGAAACTAAAATCTTTCAGCGTTGCATTCATCTTTTTGGTTTTATACCTCATTCCTATTTCTGAACCAATCGTTTCTTCGACAGATTTCTTGTTGTGAATTGAAACCTGAATGAATTTTCCATTGCCTTGTCTGCCGATTGTCTCAGTATTTACTTTACTATTAATTATACCCACTTCAGCAAGTTCAATAACTTTTAGCCTTAAGCTTATCATATTTTCTTTGCTTTCAATAAAGTTCTTTATGGTAATTTTCTTTGAAAAAAAACCTATCAGGCTAATTTGTAATGTATCAGCTAAATTTTCCTGACTGACTTGAAAGATGAAATTTCCAAGCGTATCGGTAAGAGTGCCGATAGATTTATTAAGAACGCCGATACTTACATACGATAGTGGATGATTGTTTTCCTGGTCAATAATTTTGCCTTTAATCGTAATGCCTTCTTTTGTCAAGATTTGTGAAAATCCTGTTTTGGCAAACGTTAAAGCAAAGAGAATTGAGAGAAATATTTTCAAATTCATAATAGTAAAAATTGAAGAGTGTTCAGGAAGGATTTTATCGATTTAATTAAGAATCTTATTCTAGATAGAACAGGTTAAATACCTACTGCTACACGTAAACCAACAGGTGCTTGCTTGCTAAAAAGATTAATTTCGGGTTGGAGTTTAAGCCAGGGTGTCATTTGATACCAACCGAATATTTTGATAGATTTCTCGGTATAGCCTGCAAATACTCCTGCTTTTAAATCTATGTCAGAACCTTTTGTTCCTTTTTTCTTGTAAAAGGTCATTCCGGCAAAAGGCATGTATTTAGTACTGAATTGAAAGGTATTATCGGGTTTAGAGGTATGCGGAAAATATGCCTGTACACCTATCGTGAAGCCTTTTTTTAAGTAATTGTCTGATACTAGACTAACACCAAGGGTGGTAGAAGGTACTAATTTATCCCGATAAGTGCCTATTCCAATGTCGCCATGAATAATCAGGAGATCTAATAGCGGGCCACCGACAATGGAAGATTTAATCTTCTGATTCACTACATCATTTTCTACTTTCACCATCTTCCAGGCGGTGGCATTCTTCCTTTCGTTTCTTGCTCTTTCTACAGCTTCGATAATTGTTTGATTGATATTCACCTCCAGAATATCACTGATGTCGTCTAAACTATTGAGTACAAACGTAAATTGCTGATGTGGATAGGTTTTGAAAACCCGGTTATGAGATTTCATTATTTCTGATGTGGGCACGTCCAGATACTTGACCAGAACAAGGGTATCCTGTAACAATTGTACGGATTGTACCTCACGGTCTTTGGCTATCCGCAGCACTTCTTTTTGAGGGTAGTAGACAATGTCAACTAATGGGTTCCCGCTTACATATCGGTTTTGTCCAAAGTAGGTGATTTTCTTAGCTGCATCTTTTCTGAAACTATCTTTTACCAATTTGTAATCTGTCCAGAAGTTTCTCAAAAGCGAATCGGCATTGATTTTTAAATCGAAATTACTTCCAAAAAAGTCTATTAATAAACGGTTTTTATTCCCGAAGTCTATCGTTATTTTGTTGGTATTTTTCGCTATCTCTTCATGAGTAAAAACATCCGCACGTTTCCCGAAATTGTTTAACAGGATAGGAGGTCGGATACCTTCCAATACATTCATGGTGTCGTATTTCGCTTTGGTCTGGCATATAGCTCCCCCTGCAATGCCCGTCAGGAGCATTGATAAAATAATGATTGTTCTTAACATGCTAGTATGGTTTTAAAAGATATTATTGTTGATTCCTTGCAGCGAATCTGATTTTAAATTTAGCTTGTGGTATAGGTGATTTTTCGGTATTTGAAATTTCATTCGCATGAATCGTTTTGAACTGCGGTTTTGCTTCTGCCATCGTAGCAGGTTTGAAATAAATAGAATCTTTTTTGAGAGCAAATGTTTGTTCAGGGATAGGATTTACTTTTACTGGTAATTGCTCAATTTTTAATGCCAGCCCTTTTAGGGGTTGATTCTCTTCTTTTTTCTTCAGCTTAGGCATTTTTACTCTCGTTTTTTGAGGAACCATTATTGAAGCAACAGGAATTGATTTTTCTTTTGGCGGCTCAATTCTTTGTATATAAGCTGATTTAGGTCTTTCAGGTACTACTCTGGAGATTGATACACCCCAGAGGGCTAAGCCAGCCATACATGCTGCTACGGCAATCCATTTCCACCAGCCGAAAGTCTTAGGCTTATTCAGATTTTTCTGTAACTCCCCCCAGAACAGTTCCTCATCAAAACGGGAGTTTTCGGGGAGAGTATCTTCTATACTTTCAATCTTTTTACGAAAGAAGTCATCTGTTTTATGTTCCATAGTTGTATCCTAATTTCGTCAGTTCTGCTTGTAAAATCAATCGGGCTTTATACAATTGGGTCTTGGAAGTGTTTTCACTGATGCGCAATTGAGCAGCTATCTCTTTATGGCTAAAACCCTCAATAGCAAAAAGATTAAAAACCGTTCTATATCCATCCGGTAGTTTTAAGACCAACTGATATATTTCTTCTTCATCAAAATGCTCGTATGCTGAAAAATCACTTATAGATGCGTCATCAGCTATTTCTTCCATCAGCATCCAGTTCATTTTTCGTTGTCTGATAAACATCAGACATTCGTTAATCATGAGTTTTTTCAGATATGGCTCAATGGTATTTTCACCCCGATAATCAATTTTAGCAACGGCATTAAAAAATTTCAGAAAACCATTCATTAATAATTCCTGTGCATCGGCTTCATTTCGTACGTAGCGAACACATAGCCTGAACATTCGTTTCACGAAACGGTCATAGACACGTTTCTGGACAAACGGATTCTGCTTTTTGAGTTCCTGAATTAACTGAAGTTCTTGCATCAAAGTTGGTTTAGAGCATGTTTAAATTTTGTTTTTCTGACCGAAAAGAGCATATTTTTTAGTTAGACAAGGCACATTTTGCAGATGTAGCCAGCAGCTACATCGAAAAAATGTAACGCAGTATAACTGAAAAAGATGCCTTTGTAGGTCGAACTATAAATTTTAAACATGCTCTTAAAATGCTTTCAATAGTATATATGCAGAAAGTAGGGGGAAAGTTGTCTGAGGAGTGATTTATTTTTAAATGTTTGCAAACCACCAGGACGATTTGAAAAATCGTGATACAAAAACAAAAAAAGCATTGCTCAAACTGGCAATGCTTTCTAACTAATAAACCCTAACCCTAAACTATGAAAAAAAACTACTCTTTGATTTCAATCTTGATTACCGGCTGCTCACTGCCACCGATAAGATTTTAAATTCTGTTCTGCGATTGGCCTGATGTTGTGCTTCTGTGCAAGCTGCACCATTCTCACAATCATTTAATAATTCACTCTCACCATAGCCTTTTGCTTCTATTCTTGCAATTTCTATGCCACGTGTTAATAAATAATCAACTACCGCTTTTGCCCGGTTTTCAGACAATTTCATGTTGAAGCTGTCACTCGAACGGCTATCTGTATGCGAACGTATTTCGATGCGCATTTCAGGATATTTCTTTAATAAAGGAATCAGCTTTGTTTCTAATTCTTTGGCTGCATTTGGTCTTATAAAGAATTGTCCGTAGTTATAATAAATATTATCTAATCTGAATATATCACCTTCTCCCACCATACCTAAGTTCTGTTCAACCGTCTTAGGACCTTTTTTACCTGTTTGTACTTTACCTAAGCTTTCGGTGTTTACCGCATATTTGTCTTTAATGGCAGTTAGGCTATAATCACCTCCTTTTTTAGGCTGAAATTCGTATTTTCCATCTACTCCGGTTATTACTGATTGTACCGAACCGTCTTTATCGTTCTGCAAAGTAACCGTTGCCCCCTCAATGGGTACCTGGTTTACTTCGGCTACAATAGTACCTTTAATGATTGGAGCCGACGATTTAGATTTTTGCAGATACATCGTGATAGATGTTCTGTTTTTTAACGAAGTCGCAAAAGTGCCATAGGTGATACTATTGGGTTCATAGCCTTCTTTCATGGCCTTGAACTCAAAATCTGTTCCTGCTTCCAGACAAATCATTACTCTGCCATCAGGACCCGTCACCATCAGTTCTTTATTTACACCATCTTTCAGCAATCGCACATCGACACTCTCTATCGGTTTTTTGGTAGCAGCATCATATACTAAAACATTCAGAGAGCGGCAACCATGGGCAAAAGAGTAGAGATTATCATCATTATACCCGCGTTTGCGGTTCGAACTAAAATAGCCTCTGCTACGTCCGGCATCTGTTATGAGTCCAAAATCATCTTTTGATGAATTGATAGGCGCACCTAAGTTTTTTACATCACTCGTCGGCATACCCCCCTGTAATTCAACGTAAAAAATATCAAGTCCTCCTAAACCTTCATGTCCGTCAGAGGCAAAATACATATCACCGTTTTCGTCAATAAACGGAAACATTTCATTGCCCTCGGTATTGATTTCTCTGCCTAAGTTTACTGGTGCACCCCATTCTCCTTTCTTATATTCGCATACATAAATGTCTGTACCACCAAATCCACCGGGCATGTCCGATACAAAGTATAGCCTGGTATCGTCTGGAGATAATGCCGGGTGTCCACATGAATATTCGTTACTGTTAAAAGGTAAGTCTACAATATTTCCCCAGCCCCTGTTAGATTCGGTAGCCATGTATAGTTTCAGTTTAGTGATACCATCTGAACCTACTCTGTTTTTGCCTTTGCTGCGGTTATTACTAGTAAATATGATTCTCTTATAATCTTTGAAGAACGTTGCAGGACCCTCATGGTATTTTGAATTGAGTGTCTTGCTGAATTGCTCAACTTTAGTCAATGGTTTTGCTTCATTTTCATCGTCTTCTGCTTTTTCAAGGCTCGTTAATGACGAAGTAGAAGTTCCGACTCCTGACCCTCCTTTTTTCATCAGTATATTGTCTTTTCTTAACTGTGTAGTATCAGGAAAAACAAAGAGGTCAAGAAAAGGAGTCTGATTTTGCATAAAAACCCGTTTGATAATACCACCCTCTTCACGTGCTGATACAAAAAGCAGAGAGTTTTTATAAAACATCGGACTGAAATCTGACTGACGGGAGTTCAGCGCGTATAGATAATCTATTTTATAAGTGGCTGAATCTTCAAAAAAACGGCTGTTGTCCATGTAAGCCACAGTAAACTTACGGCCTCGCATATCTGAGGTTTGTTCCTGTCCATACTTACCATACATTTTCTGAGACTCTTTGTATTTGCCATTATTGGCCAAAGCCTGCGCATAGTAAAGATAGATTTCGCTTTCTACTTCTTTTGGATAAGCCTCCAATAGTTCGGCATAAGTACGTTCGGCATTTTGAGAATCCTGTACTTTTCGGTAACTGTAGGCCAGTTTCGTTAGCGCTTCTTTTACTTCCGGTGTTCCTTTCTTAGCTGCACGCAAAAAATCTTCATAATTACGGATAGCCTCTATATAGCTGATATTATCGAAATTGCGGTTCGCTAATTTCAGCTTATTATTCTGGCCAAAGGTATGTTGGACTATTAGGAAAGCAAATGCCAACAGTCCAATTTTATATTTTATCATGGACTTGACTTTTATTAAACGGGTTATATAATGTAATTTTGGGTTACATTTTAACCTAGTCAAAAGCCGTGCCAAAACAGAAACATTAATTAGATGTTACTTCTATTCTCAACACCTGCGTAGTATTTTCCGTAAGCTTAAACCTGTCATCATTCCGCTGCCCGATAATCCAGACAATATCATTACCGGAGCATAACAAAAAGGTAGTTTTTTTCAGATGTAGAGGTATTTTATTATCTACTAAAAAATCGCTGACTTTCTTTTTTCCTTTCATACCAAAGGGAATAAACCAGTCGCCTTCTTGCCAGGGGCGTATACTTAAGGGGAAGTTCAATTTTTCAGCATCAAGCCAGAGTACAGTTGGTTTTCTTTCGGATTTCAGGTAGGCTTGCCATTCTTCTGTTGATGTGGTACTTATATTTAATTTTATGCTATTGTATTCAATGTTTTGTGTGCCTTTTTCGATCAATACTTCTTCAAAGTTCCTTTCTTCTATTTGGGTAATAATCAGATATTGCCGGTCTTTGATGAGGGTATGGGTAGCAGAATGGAAAGTTTTTCCGGAGCTTTTATTGAGTGATTGGTAAATCTCTTTCGATTGAAAATAGTTGAAGCCAAATTCTTTAAGGGTTTCCTCTAAGAAATACGCAGCGGATTGCCAACCCTGAATGGTTTCAATTTTCAGCAAAAACGCACCATTCTCTTCTCTGATAACAGCTTTATTGAAATGACCCAGATTCTTCTGAAAATCACTATCCAGGGCCTGAAAACGCTCAATATTACGGGCAAAAGTCTGTTCTAAATTGGGGTTTATTTTTTTGAGCAGGGGTACTACCTCATTGCGCAATAAATTGCGCTGGTAGTCATTTAGCGCATTGCTACTGTCCTCTCTCCACTCTAATCGCTTTTCTGCTGCATAGTTTTCAATTTCGGTTCTTGCCGCAAAAAGCAGGGGTCTGATGAGATAATCTTTTTTTGCCATCATACCTCTTAGTCCCGAAATACCTGTGCCTTTGCTGAGGTTTAGCAGAATGGTTTCAATATTATCGTTCAGGTGATGAGCAGTGGCTATGTATTGATAATCCAGTTCCTGCCTTAGCTGTTCAAACCATTCATAGCGTAGCTGGCGGGCAGCCATTTCAATAGAGAGCTTGTGGGTTTTGGCAAAGGTTTGGGTCTGGAAGGTTGTTGCACGGAATGGTATTCCGTGCCTGGCACATAGCTGCTCTACAAAATTTGCATCCTGGTTTGAGTCTTCACCTCTTAGCTGAAAATTACAATGAGCTACCGTAAAATTAAACTTTGCCTCACAAAACAAATCAAATAATACAACAGAATCTTTGCCTCCGCTCACTGCCAATAAGATTTTATCGGTAGGAGCGAACAGATTTTGTTCGTTAATATATGTTAAGAAAGAATGAAGCATAGAGGCAATTACGTACTTTTGCAGACAAAATTAGAATATTGCTCAGAAGATGTTGACTATTGGCCTGAAAAATATAAAAATAGTAAGTTTACTTCACTCAAACAGATACGTGTTGATGGTGACGGCAGGCTTGCTATGTTCGCTTATATCGTTTGCCCAGAAACCTCTGAATCCGCCTGTACCTACTTCTCCTAAAAGCAGAATTAACTTATTGCACGCAGATAGCATAATGATAGCTAATGAGCCTGTAGAGACACGAAAATTCCTCGGGAATGTGTCTTTTCAGCATAAAGGCGCTATTCTTTACTGCGATAATGCCACTCAATATGAAATGACGAATACATTAGAAGCATTCGGTAAGATAAGAATCGTACAGGGTGATACATTAACTGTAACTGGCGATACGCTTTACTATGATGGTAACACAAGATTTGCAAGGGTATTGGGAAAAAAGGTAGAATTAACAGATTCAAAAGTAACACTTACCACCCGGATAATAGAATATGATATGTCACGCAACAGAGCCTATTATCCGGTAAGAGGTGTGATTGTGCAGGATTCAAGTACTTTAAAGAGTGAAAAGGGTTATTACAATACCCGCTCAAAGATATTTAATTATAAGGAAAACGTTGAAATCATCAACCCTAAATACACTATTACAACCGATAGCCTGCAATACAACGCACGTACAAAAATAGCCTTGTTTAAAGCACCTACACTCATTAAAAGTAAAGACGGTGATATAGTGGCTAATAGGGGCAGTACCTATAATACTGAAACCCAGCAATCAAATTTTAAAGGACGCTCGAAGATTATTAATGAAAATTACACTTTGGTAGGAGATACGCTGATATTTGACCAGAAAACGGAATCGGGTGTGGCGAAAGGAAATGTAGAACTGGTATCTAAAAAAGATAAAGTGATACTTACCGGAAACCGGGCTATCCGGAACGGACAGACGGGCTTTACTAAAATAATGGGTAATGCCATTATGCGTAACGGTTCAGAAAGAGACACCCTGTATATGCGGGCAGATACGCTCTATGCCTATGAAGCAATGGATAGCACCGCCAGAACCAAAAAAGATACTGTGAAGCGTGAAAAGAAGATGGATAAGCTGATAGCACAGGGCAATGTACGGATTTACAGAATTGATATGCAGAGCAAAAGCGATTCGCTTTTGTATGACCTGAAAGATTCAGTTATACATTTTTTTACAAAACCTGTGTTATGGAACCCTCAGAATCAATCTGAAGCTGATACAATTCACGTATATATGAAAAACGGGAAGGTGAACAGGATGTATCTGGTAAATCAGGGCTTTGTGATAGCTAAGGATACATCATCTAATTATAATCAGGTAAAAGGCCGGAAAATATTGGCCTTATTTAATGATGAAACTCGTCTTGACCAGGTAATTGTGGAAGGAAACGGACAAAGTATTTATTATGCTTTAGACGATAGGAATAAACTAATTGGTGTAAATCATGTCGAATGTAGTAAAATGAATATCAGGTTCGAAGAAAACAAGGTAAAGCGCATAGCCTTTATTGGCAAACCCGATTCTAAGCTTGTTCCACCTAAAGAACTGACTAACAGCGCAAACCGCTTAGATGGCTTTAGTTGGAGAGAAAAAGAAAAACCTACTAAAGAAGATGTACTTGGTGTGAAATTTGCTAGAAAACAATAGGGGTGGCACAGTTTTTTTGGTAACTAATTTGGGTCAACGATAATTTTTATAAGTTATTGCAACCTTTTAATAGGAAAATGCGTCCTTCTATAAAAAATTAATTTGGTATTTATATTTTGATATATATATTTGTATAATCCCTACAAATCACATAACTAATTTTATAAAAGTATTTAATTAAAATATGGTAAAAAGTTTACGAAAATACATACTGGTGTTGATTGGGTTGGCTCTTCTATCAAACGTGGCATCGGCGCAGGTCGAGAAAGGAAAGTCACGCCTTGATATTGGTAAAAAACCAGCAACAAAAGCCCCGGTCCAAAAACTGAGCTTCGTAAGCAAACCTATGCCGAAGGAAGTAAAGTTGGACAAGCCTACTGTTGTCAATCAATACTTTAGAAACGCACTCCTGAATGGTTCTTCGAAACCTGCAGTTGTTAAAGCAAGCAATACAGAAACACTTACAGCAAGTACTGATAGAAGTATAGGTACTACAAGTGGTGGTGAACCTGATAAATTGTTTTCGAACGATAAAATTACGGTTTCAAATATTTATCCGAATCCTGCCAACGATTTCGCAACAGTCGATTATGCCATTACCGGTAATATAAACAATGCGAGTATGTCTTTTTATAATTTATTGGGCAATGAAGTAGCCAATTTTGAATTAGACAAAAGCGACCGCAAACTGAAAGTACCAACTACTAACTGGGATTCAGGCGTTTATCTGTATCAATTAGTAATAGACGGCAAAAAAGTAGTAACAAAAAAATTATTGGTAAGACATAACTAGAGCATTTGCTAAAAATATACTTTTAGGGAAGCGGGCAATCGCTTCCCTATTTTTTTTTGGAAAAGCACGCAGAATGTGGCTTTTTTGTAAAATAAATCATTTCCCTAATACTACCCGGATGCTTAAATATTCTGTTATCACACCCGTTTATAACCGTCCTGATGAAGTCAGAGAATTGTTGGAAAGCCTTAGCAGGCAGACCTACACAAACTTTGAGGTAATTATTGTTGAGGATGGTTCTACACTAAAGTGTGAAGAAGTTTGCAAAGATTTTGAAAAACGGCTGGATATTAAATATTTCTACAAACCCAATTCAGGACAGGGTTTTTCGCGCAATTATGGATTTGAACGGGCATCAGGCGATTATTTTGTGCAATTAGATTCTGATGCGATTATTCCTGAACGATACTTCGAAATTGTTGATAATTATTTAGCTGCCAACTGGCTTGATGCCTACGGTGGTCCCGATGCAGCACATGAGAGTTTTACGGATATTCAGAAAGCTATTAATTATGCCATGACTTCGGTATTTACCACCGGGGGCATCAGAGGAAAGAAAAAGAATGCCGGAGGACAGTTTCACCCTCGTAGCTTTAATTTCGGAATCTCCAGAAAAGTATGGGAAATAACCAAAGGCTATACAATGACCCGTATGGCGGAAGACATTGAATTCAGTATCAGGATTATTGATAATGGTTTTAAAGTCGGTCTGATAGAGGAAGCCTTTATTTATCACAAACGCCGCACAGATTTCGGACAGTTTTACAAACAACTACATTTTTTTGGTCGTGGCCGCATCAATTTATCCCGAATGTTTCCGGGAGAACTGAAATTAATACACTTTTTCCCGATGCTGTTTACGCTAGCCTGCCTTTCAATACCTATCCAATATCTATTGGGGTTTATCATTCCATTGTTCTATTGCACCTTTTTAATATCTATAGGCGTTACGGTACTTTATTTCCTGATGATATTAATAGATTCCACCATAAAGAATAAAAGCCTTAAAGTAGGGTTTCTAAGCATCCCTGCATGTTTTATCCAACTATTTGCCTACGGCATAGGTTTTATGCAGGAAAAATTCAAAGCGGTTTAGGTAGAATTAACGTCATTTATTAGATTTCATAAAATAGAAAACCCTAAAAGTGTCGGATTTTGTAGAGACAGGGCACTGCCCTGTCTCTACTTCTATGCACCTCGGCGCCAACTGAGAGAAGATTAGTAGACTAATGGCCTTACACAGATAAAAGCAATTAACTTAGTTTAACCTTTATTAAAAAATCCCCTTTTAGAGACGGTCCGACGTGCGGTTAGGGGTGGTTGTCAAATGTCCTTTCAGATAATTGACACTTTTGATAAAAGGCTTTAAACCCAGGTACAATAATGTGGCCGAAATCAGGCATCCTGCAAATTGTGTAATAAATATAGAGTAGTGAATTTTGAGTGGGTCATGAAAAACAATATCGTTTAATACGCCTACTAATAAAGGACCCAGACCCAGACCTATAATATTAACAACGAACAGGAAAAAAGCAGAAAAAATAGCCCGCATATTGTTAGGCGCAATCTCCTGAATAGCAGCTGTTGCCGAGCCATAAGGAAATGCCGCAAAAAAGCAGAATAAGGCAATAAAAACAAGGGAAATATTCGGATTAGCAAATAAAGGCCCCATAGTACATAGCACTGCTATAAACATTCCGATGAATGCCGCCTTCATCTTGGCGTTGACAACCCCTTTTTTTGATAAATAGTCAGCGTATCTACCACCTGTAAGTACTCCTAAGGTAGCAAAAACAGTCACCAGTATTCCGAAAGTCAGCCCTGCTTTCTGGTCTGCCCAGCCATGTATACGGTTAAGAAAAGTCGGTACCCAGTACATGCCGGCATAAGAAGCCATTGACATAAAAGCAATACCAAAACTTAAACTTAGAAATGTTCTCAGATTGGCACCAAAATAGGCCAGAATCTCACTTAAAGAAGCTTTTTTAACCGATTCTTTATCTGAATCCAATTCTTTGCGTTTTGGCTCTTTTATAGTTTGGAGTACAAGAACAATCAATATGCCCGGCAAGCCGATATAAAAGAAAATTACCTGCCATGAGAAAATTTCTCCAAAAAACGGTAATTGAATATTCTCCTGCCCAATCATAGACCTGAGAGCAGCGCCAATCAGGATAGAAAGCCCCGAACCTAAATAAACACCCAGATTATAGATACTCATGGCAGTGCCTAATTTCCGTTTCGGGAAATAATCTGAAATCATAGAATAAGCGGCAGGAGAGAGTGCCGCTTCACCAATACCTACACCTACACGTGCAAAAAACAGCATCGCAAAACTATCAGCCAGACCGCATAAAACTGTCATTAAACTCCAGATTGCAATACCCCAGCCTATAATTTTTTTGCGGTTCATTCTATCTGCCATCAGACCGATAGGAATGCCCAGCAAAGTATAGAACAAGGCAAAGCTTAGTCCCATCAATAAGCCCATCTGTGTATCTGAAATACCAAATGAGGCCTTAATAGGTTTAACCAGAAGTGATAAAATTTGCCTGTCGATAAACGATGAGATATAAGCTAATAAAAGTACGCCTAATACATACCAGGAATAGCGGAGCGAGGATTGTTCTTTCATAGAGATATAGCCCAGTATTTACTCAGATTGGGGCTTAGGTATAGGGTGTCAGATTAGCAGGTAAGTTAGTATTTTTTATTTAAAAATTGGTATTATTCTCATAAGTAATATCAGGTTTTTTATTCCGAAATCGTTTAATGATTTTGCGAAGTAAGAAGATTACTAATAAGACACTGATAATGGCAATAAAAACCGGAATCCAGAGGGTAAGTACAGAGAATATGAGAGAAATGAAGTTTTCGATTGTGGCTAAAATGGAATTACCAAACCCGCCTGTAAATTTGGTAGACGCTAAGCGAAGGAGTCCTGTTCCTGCCTGTATGGTTCCGGCCATGCCACCTCCTGCCACTATGCCGAGTGTCCATTGCAATTCGGGGGAATCTATTTTCAGGAGAGAAGTTGTCAGGATTGTACCAGCCACAAAAGATGCAGGTAGGGCAATAGTATCAAGGAGATTGTCAATAACAGGCACATAATAAGCCAGAATCTCAGCAAGAGTAGCCGCACCAAGTATATAAGTGGCGGCAGGGCTGCTCAACCATTCAAACCCTTGTGATAAATCGAACACCTCGAAGCGGGTAGCCAGATTGGCTATCAGCATCGGCACAAAAACACGAAAGCCCGAAGAGGCGCTTAAAGCAATACCTACACAAAGGCTGATAATAAGTTCTTGCATAAACTGAACAGATAAGACAGGTCAATTTATGCAAAATTTTTCATGTATGACGATTTTTTAAATCGTCGGTCGACAAACTAACGACGATTTAAAAAATCGTCATACATGAGCGCAATATTATTTTACGCAATCTCAGAAACCGATTTCTTTGGCCCCAGTTTCTGCTTTACAATTACACTTACCCTATACACCAGCCATACACACAAGAGAATGATGACTATTGAAATAAAGCCTAAAGTAGGGTAGTTTTCGAGTGGACTGTATCTGTCTTTCTGTACAATAATAAACCCGGCAACGATAGAAGCAATACCCCCTGCAATTTGTTGCAGTGAAGAGTTAATACTCATAAACGCTCCTCTGTCCTGCATCTCCGGAATACCTGTCATCAAGGTTGTTGCAGGAATAATTCTTGACATAATACCGGCAAACAACAATACGTTCAGAATTAATATAATCCATATTGGCATAGGTGTCATGTTGGTGTACACAAGAGTCATAATTGCTGCCCATAACGAGCCAAAGGCAAATACCTTGAACTTATCAAATTTATCACTCAAACGACCTACAATCGGCATAATAACAATCGATGAAAGACCTGTCACCATAAATATCATAGGTAATTGTTCTTGGGTAATCTTAAGGTTATTGATGGCAAAGGCGCTACCAAAGGGCATCATCAGGAAGCCCCCTACTGACAATAGCGCAGTTCCTGCAAAAGCTATCTGATAATTTTTAGTAGCCAATACATGACTGAAATGTTCAAATACGTTTCTTTCGGTTTTTAATTCCAGATGTTTTGTCACAGGTTTAAGCCATTGCATAACGGCTAAGGCAATAAGGATACTCAAACCGACTATCATCAGGAATGGTGCATGCCAACCCCATATATTAGCTAAATACAAGCCAATCGGAATACCCAGAACCTGACTGGCGGCGAAGCCCATTTGTACCACACCCATTACTCGCCCTCTTTGGTCAATAGCGAAAATGTCAGTAATAATAGCCATACCGATTGAACCAATTACACCACCAAACAGACCTGTAATGATACGGGCAGCCACAAGTAACTCATAAGTAGGGGCTAATGCACAGAATAAAGTTCCGAGAATGAAGCCGATATAAAAGAACAATAAGAGTTTTTTACGGTCATATTTATCAGCAAACCCTGCCGCTAATAAGCCGGAAATACCTGCACTAAAAGCATAACTAGATACGGCAATCCCGAATTGTTTAGGCGTAATATCCAATGATTTCATCAGAATATCACCTAAGGGAGACATCACCATAAAGTCTAAAACAACCGTAAATTGTGTAATAGCCAATAATCCAATCACTAATTTCTGATACCCTGTAAAAGATTTTTTTTCCATAATATTTTTAATCGTTTAATTCTTCGCATTCAAAACCCCTTTGAATGATTAACTGAATCAGCTCGTGGATACTGAGACCTTCGACAGATGCCCTGAGTACGCCATCGCAATCCTGATAATCGACTAATCATTTTTTGATTTGTGGAATTTTATTGAGTTGTTGCGCAAGTTCCTCCTTTATGGCAAGGCTAAGCACATTCGTTTTCAGTATAAATAACTCCATAAATAACAGGTGTTTCGCAAAAATTATATGTCGTCAGGAATGACATGTGTTGTTAGCTATCTATACTTTCAACGCTCGCATTGCTACCTCAAATGCTTCCCACATGATTTCTTCTGAAAGCTGAAAAGGTCTCCCTGCCAGACTAAGACCTTCTGTATGGAAACGAATCAGGTTATATAGCGGTGCATAAGCAACAGACCAGAATACTTCACTGCTCATGGGCATGAGTTCTTTGTTGGCAATGGCATTATGGACAAACTTACTCATAGCATTCACAAACTCCAGATCTAATGATTCGAAAACACGAACGCGGTGTGGGGAATGCTTCAATTGTTCAAGAAAAGAAGCTCGTATCGGGTTCTCCAGCCAATAATCAGCCCTGTTTCGCCACTGTATTCTCATTCCCTCTTCAAAATGCATATCGGGGTCAAAGTTTTTGAGAATAGTAGCCGTTAATCTCATAGCTTCTTCGCATCCTAACTGAACTAATAAATCTTCTTTATCTTTGTAATAAATGTATAGCGTAGCTGGCGAAACCTTTGCTTTTTTGGCCAATTTCTGCATACTGAATCCATCAAGGCCTTCTTGTACCACCATCTCAATAGCCTTTTCTTTTACAAGTAGTTCTTTGTGTTCGTCTCTGTATCTCATAATTCGGTTGCAAATATAAATGAATGTTCATTCATTTATATTAAAAAATGATTAATTTTTCCCTTTGAAATGTCTGATTATAGACCCAAAATCCATTCCTTTGGATAATCCCCACACAGCCTGGCTAATGCGTTTGGTCCTGATTTCGATATTTTTTACTCCTTCAATCCAATTTGAGAAGTATCTCTGATGTCCCGGTGGTAATGAATTAAATTTCTCCAAAGCCTTTGGCTCATCTTCAAGACATATCAACAAATCTTCTGATAGTTTAAATTCATTCGTTTCTAATTCCAGACTCACATCAAGCATGGCACCTTCACCTTTTCTGATGCCCTTACGCATACCCGCATTAATGGGTATAATGAAATCTCCTTCACCCATCGGCAATAATGCCACCTGTTCAATCGGAAAGGCATCGAGTGTACCTCTTACTCGATAAGATGTACGGGTATTGGGTTTGATTTCGTTGGCTATATGCGCCGGAATAATAATGTAGGTCCACCCTGTTTTTTCACCTTGTTTTTCAAATCTTAGCAGAGTAGTTTTAAAAGTGACCATTGTTATGAACGATTATGTATCTTTGGGAGTTTAAAATTAAGAAACTGTTTGAATGAAATGATAAGAAATCGAACAGTTTTTGGAAAATCTTTGTAAAAACAGACTTAATGAGCGAACAAAATCCATCCGGTAATATTTTCGATTGGGCAGTTCTGAAAAGGTTGTTTCAGTTTATTCGTCCGTATCAATTTCGTTTTTATACACTTGTATTCGTGATTCTTGTAGGAGCGGCCTTAGCGCCTGCACTCCCGCTTTTGATTAGACAGGCAGTTGATGGACCAATTTCGGCTGGTAATTATACAGGTCTGGCAAAAATGATGTTAATCATGGTGGGTGTATTAGTATTGCAATCACTGCTTCAGTTTGTGAATACCTATCTGGCCGGTTGGTTGGGGCAGAATATCATCCGGGATATCCGGATACAACTGTATCATAAGATTATCCACCTGCGTTTAAAATTCTTTGATGATACGCCTATCGGGCGACTGGTGACCCGTACTATTTCGGATATTGAAACACTGGCCGATGTATTCAGTGAGGGCATTGCGGCCATTGCAGGTGATATACTGCAATTGGTCTTGATTATTACAGTCATGTTTTATACAGACTGGAAGCTATCGCTGATAAGTCTGAGTACTATTCCTTTGATGCTGATTAGTACCTATATTTTTAAAGAGAAAGTTAAGAAGTCTTTCAATATTGTGCGGAATGCTGTAGCTAATCTGAACTCCTTTGTACAGGAGCATATTACAGGCATGAGCATTGTGCAGATTTTTAACTCCGAAAAAATAGAG
>CALRLS020000018.1:0-23538 GCA_943368815.1 Cyanobium sp. NIES-981 | reverse complement strand
TTTAAACCCACCCCCCCGTGTAAATAAAGTAATAGTCCATTTTTAACAGATGGGAGCAATTCTGTATAACTATTACTGTACAATTTAGGATAAGTACGAACTACAGGAAAACCCCCATATATATACGGTGAAAACAAGGGGTATTTATTCTTAGCTGATTTAATACCCCTTGTTTCCAGATTATACTCCAGATAAGGAGCAAAAAGCAGGGAGTTGGACTTAACCCGATTGATTTTTAGCGCACGTAATTCTTCCGTAACACTTGCATTTTTATTCGTATTGCTTGTACAATTAATATTAAACCTAAAATGCAGATTATGTGACCAATCGGAGTTTAAATTCTTTTCCCAGATTTTATATTTATAAATAGCTCCGATCGAAAGATTCTTACCCAGGGAATTAAATAATTCGTTACATGGAACATCAGAGAAATTTTCATTAATACCAAAGCTTCCTCCAATTGAGTGTCTACTCAATTCATAAGACTGAGTACGCTCCTGAATAAAATTCTGTGAATTAGCCTTAAAGGTAGATAGTACAAACAAAACTATGAGTGTTTTTTTCATTAGACATTTGGCTCGTTTTTAATTTTATTAATGTCCATTATCTGACCAGTGAGGGTAGTCACCTATTAATTTTTTGACCCCGTATGAGGCAGCTACCTGATGCAAGGCAGGAAGGTCGTTAAACTTGCTGTCAGTTGGTGCCTCAATTTCAACATTAGTATTATCAGCTTTTTTAATTTTCAACTTACCAACCCACGTTATATTCATATCAATAGCTGTTTTCCCTGAATGATTTGATGGAAAAGCTGGTGGAGAGACTATCCCATAACCTTTAACCATCTCATTCGCAGCGGCAATAGATTCTTCTAAGGTTAGATGTACCCATTCGATATTTACTCCTGGTAATGAACCGGCATTTTCAGGTTCAATCAGTTTTCTGGATATGCGGTATGAAGTATACATAAGAAAAGCTCTTTCTGTTGGCCTGAAAGTAGCCCCAATGCTGATAACCGCGCCGGCGTCGGTTAGTGCCTTATTAAAATTTATGATATTCTCTCTAAACGGAGATATCAAATCACTTACTAATTTGCTGGTAGGAAATCTCTGAACCCAGATTTTTCCACTAAGTTCTTTAGTTTGGGGTGCCAAAAGTAAAGTAGGACTTTCTTTTGCAGCAAAAAAAGAGAACCCCTTACTATCTTTAAAACCTTCAACAATGTTTTCAGTAACTTCATCAATACTCGTAAGTTCTTCTTGACTACTTTCAAAGCCATCATCACTCTTTTTCATGATTTCTAAATCAGCTTGAAAAGCTTCAAATCCCTTCTTTAAAACCAGCTTAACTAAAGGAAATTGGTTGTTTTCACAGAAACCATAACCAATTCTTTTAATAATTTTGATTGTACTAGCAGGTATTTCAAACCATTGACATTTACCTAACAATGTAACCCACAAGGAATCATCTTTAGAGTGACCAACATTAACCAGCAATTTGAAAGATCCGTCAATTTCATCGGAAATAATTTCAGCAATTGTTTTTATTACTTCAGTATCCTGACATTCCAACTCTGCTAATGCTTTAGCTTCGTTGTCATTACCAGCAGTTACTTTTATTTCCACCTTAATGCCATTCTCCTTAGTACAGGTAAAGACGTAATTGAAATTTCCGGGGCTTCCGGCAGGTTTTTTCGATTTTTGCTTGCAGGTACACATGATAAAGAATTGATTTAATAATCAAATTAAATCTACCTTTAAAAATTAATTTTTACAAAAAATGGCCTCTATTTTTATTTAACGGTACTTTGCGTGTGTGTGGCGGCGTTATTTTTGATTCATTCATCAAAATTAAAACAAAAATACACATTTCACCAAAATTGACGAAGAACCGCGTTATTGAGCCACCATCGGCAGAGTAAATTGAGCCACTTTGTAGAGAATTAATAAGTAGCTTGACAAAGATAAAAACTAAACTTGATTTTGCTCCATATTTTTTCTAATTCTCATAGATTGCCCCTTTAACTCTATTCGATTGGCATGTTGTAAAACTCTGTCAAGAATGGCATCTGCTAAAGTAGGTTAGTCTAAATATTCATACCATTTATTGATAGGTAATTTGAGGTATGCTAATTTAGCCGCACGGTTTATTGTAATAGATTTAATTAAATTCTTCGAAACGAAGGGTAATTTTGTCACCCTTTCGTTAGGAAGTCGTTCTGATTTTTTCTCAAGACAAATTTAGTTTGTTAACCTCGAATTTTTCTTCAAATTTGTCAGGAATCTCATAGTTTATACCAGAATGTATTCTTTTTTGGTTATAATATATCGATATATTCGAATATTTCAGTTTAAGCATTATCAAAATTAAGAAATGCACCTTTTTTTATCACTTCTGCTTTAAATCTACTGAATAAGCTTTCTCCCATTGCATTGTCATAGTGATTATCTTTACGAGTCATACTTTGCAAAAAGCCATATTTTTTGAGCAAATTTCTAAAATCATCTGAAGCATATTGTCCGCCACCGTCTGAATGAACAATCAAGCCTTTTGGTAGCTTTCTTTGCTTAATAGTTTTATTTAAAGCGTTAATTATAAGACTACTACGCATATTTTCTGCTAAATCCCAACCTACTATTTTTCGACTGAACATATCTTGCCAAGTTGCTAAATACAACCAAGAGCCACCTACTAAAGCTATAATTTTATATCACCGACAAAAACCTCATTGGGTGTAGTTGGAGCTACTCTATCTAATAATAAATTAGGACTACTCCCCAAATTATGGTTAGAATTAGTCGCTTTGGGTACAAAACTTTTCGGTTGAATAGCTACCAAACCCTGCTTTTTCATCAAAGTACGGGCTTGATGGCGACCTATTTTAACACCCTGAGCCTACAATTCTTTACTGATTCCGATTGCTCCATAACGTTTACGATGCTCATCAAAAACCTCTTTTATTTGCTCAGCTAATTTTACCTTTGTTTGACTTATTACATGGGTTTCCGCTCGTTTCCACGCATAAAACGAGCTAAAACTAATCTCAAAAATGGTGCATAATAACCGAACTGGGTATGAAAATGACAATTCTGAGATGATTTCATAAGTTTTTGACTTAGACGTCCCCCTTATGTTCCCCGTCCGAAAATAACTAAGGCCGCTTCGGCTTTTAGATTTGTGTGATATAATTATTCTAAGAATAAAATAGTAACTTAGAATACTCAAAGACCAACGCCAGTAGAGAAAACTTAACGCTTCGGCAGGGAAAAACCCAAGGACCGATTAAAGCTCTACTGGTTTATTTAGATTCCAAATTCAAATAGAAATGAGGGCGACCCGCATAGGGAGCAAAACCCATTAGTAAAGTATTGAAATTGTCTAAGTTGTTGGAATTTTCTTTCAAATCTTTTAACCTTTTAGTATTATGGAAACTACTTATTTTATTGGTATTGATGTATCAAAAAACGAACTGGACTTTGCTGTTGTACAATCTCAAAAGGTACTTTTTCATTTAGAGGTCAGCAATGATAAAAAAGGCATTACTGATTTTATGAAACAACTTAAAAAACAGACTAATGCTACTTTAGAAAATAGTCTATTTTGCATGGAATTCACAGGCATTTATAATAACAATTTATTAAACTATTTATCCGAAAAAAAAACATCCATTTGGGTCGAAAATGCTCGTCAAATTAAGGATAGCATGGGTACTTCACGGGGTAAAACAGATAAATTGGATTCTATTCAAATTGCTCAATATGCCTATAAAAATCGTGAAACACCTCGTTTATGGACTCCTAAACGAGATATTTTACAGGAACTTGACAGATTGGCTGCCATTAGGTTACGCTTGGTAAATGTTGTTAAAATATTAACAACTCCGCTAACTGATTCCAAAGATTTTATAGGCAAAAAAGCTCATAAAGATACAGAAAATGCTTGTCAAAGTTCTATCAATGCTCTTAAAAAAGATATAAAAAATATTGAAAATCAGATAAAAGAACTTATCGAAAATGACCCTGAGCTGAAACATTTATTTGAAATTATTACTTCTATTAAAGGTATCAGCGAGGTAACAGCTACTGAAATAATTATCACAACTAACGAATTTAAAGACATTAAAGACCCTAAAAAATTTGGTTGTTATGCTGGATGTGTCCCCTTTGAAAAATCTTCTGGTAAAAGGAATGGAAAACCCAGGGTTAGTTCAATTGCTAATAAAAAAATGAAATCATTACTTCATATGGCGGCTCTGTCGGCGATTCAACATTGTAAAGAATTAAAAGAATACTATTTACGAAAAGTTGCCGAAGGAAAAAACAAAATGTTGGTCTTAAACAACGTCCGAAACAAAATAATTTTAAGAGTTTTTGCCTGTGTTAATAAAAATAAAAAATATGACGAAAATTATACCTTTTCCCTTGTTTAAATCATAGAAATCGGTCCGATTTTTTTAAAATATCACGTTCTGTTTCAGTTTGTCTAAGTTGCTTACGAAGTTGTTCAATTTCAGTATTTATACCTAATTCTTCTGGCTTAGCTTGACTATTTTCCTCCGAACGCCATTTATAAAGTAGATTTTCTCCAATACCCATAGTTCGTGAAACTTCGGCAACACTTCGTCCAGATTTCACCATTTTTAAAAGTTCAGATTTGAAACTTTCGTCGAACTTCCGACGCTTTTTGTTGATACTTGTCTTTTCCATTTGAACACAAAATTAAGAAAGTTTTGTGTGCGGAAAAATTAGACAATCTCAAGGTTCTACTGATAGGAGAAAGAAGTCTTTATAAACACTTTAATGATAGTGCTTGTATGGAAGAGTATTGCAGGATGAAAATCGGATTAAAAAGCCCAAATTCATATTCAACTTCAATTGTGTATTGCATATTGTATTGCATATTGCAAAATCAGGGAAAGTACAAAAAACAAAAAAGCCTGATAATCGTTTGATTATCAGGCTTTTAGAGAGTGGGCCCACCTGGGATCGAACCAGGCACCTACTGATTATGAGTCAGTTGCTCTAACCGAATGAGCTATAGGCCCTAAAACCTTGCTGGTTTTGTGGTGCAAAAGTAAGAATTAAGAAATTAAGTTCAAAGAAAAATTATGAAAGTCCTTAACATAATTCGGAGAATAGGGTAGAAGGGGCGCTATAAAAGGCGGAATAACGCTATAAAATAAAGAAGCCATTCCCCGAGAGAAATGGCTTCCTGTATATTGAATGCTAGATTCTCTTAGTTCATCTGCAATATCTTGATTTCTGTACGACGGTTCAATGCGTGTTGTTCTTCTGTACAATTCACACCGTCTTTACATTCGTTTACAAGCATTGTTTCGCCATAACCCTTAAATTCTACACGGCTGCGGCTGATACCTCTTTTGAAGAGATAATTGGCAGAAGATTTCGCACGGTTTTCTGATAGAGTCTGATTGAAATCAGTTTCAGAGCGACTATCTGTATGCGAACGAAGTTCTACTTTCATGTTCGGATACTGACGCATCAATTTCACTAATTTATCCAGTCCGGCTCTTGCATCAGGGCGAAGATTATATCTGCCATATTCAAAATAGATATTATCAACCGCCACAATGTCGCCCGTGCTGAACATCATTATATCTGCTGTTACATCGCCATTCTTACAACTTAAACGACGGATACGTTTTCCTTTCGAGCCGAGATTATCTTTAGTGCCTTCTACAGTATAATCACAACCTTCTACAACGCGGAACTGATAAGTGCCTGTGGCATTTGTGGTGACTGTCTGCACACTATTATTACACTCATTACGTAAAGTTACCAATACGCCTGCTACAGCCTGATTTGTACCCTGCATGGTTACTTTTCCTTTCAGGAAGCATCTTTTGCCGGGCAGTGCACTATCCGGATTGTTACGTGTAGTATCCGAATAACCATCATTAATTACAGGTCTGTTGGCTATTGAAGGATCTAAGGTATCAACAGGAGCTTTCGGCCTAGACATCGGAATCTCCAGACGTGACGGTTCATTATCACAATCTTTGGTTGAGAAACTTACTGTATTGGCATTATAGCCTTCACGTGTTGCCCTGAACGTAAACTCAGTATCCTGTTCAAGACTCTCCAGTTTTACGCTACCATCGGCATCACTGAGTTTTTCTTTAATAGTACCGTCTTTGTCTTCATAAACAAGCTTGGTATTATCCAGAGGCATTTTGGTTTCGGCATCATATACCGCAATAATCAGATCACAACCCTCTTTCAGCTCACATTCACGGTCAAACTTATAAATATCGTCATCGTCTCCGCCACGTTTACGGTTCGAACTGAAATAACCTGCTTTGCGGAAACCATCAGTCAATATACCGAAATCGTCTTTGCTTGAGTTGATAGGTGAGCCCAGGTTTATGACACGTCCTTTAGGAGTAACGCCGTCTACCTGAGAAAAGAAAATATCTAACTCACCTAAACCTGCATGTCCGTCAGACGAGAAATATAAATGGCCTTTATCGTCTACAAACGGAAACATCTCATTGCCTTTGGTATTGATATTTTTACCCAGGTTAACCGGTTGTCCCCATTGGCTGCCATCAAAACGTGATACATAAATGTCAGTTCCACCAAAACCACCGGGCATATCTGATGCAAAGAATAATAGTTTTTCATCAGGCGATAGCGCAGGGTGCCCCACTGAATAATCGTCACTGTTAAATGGTAATTCTTTTATATTTTTCCAACCCTCTTTGTCAGCTTCACCAATGTATAATTTCAGTTTGGTAATGCCGTCAGAACTCTTGCGGGCTTTACCATTCATGAAGTTGTTACGGGTAAAAATTACTTTAGAGCCATCTTTAAAGAAAGCAGAAGGGCCTTCGTGATATTTCGAGTTAATAGAGCCGCTCATTCTATCAGATTCAGTCTGAGGTTTGTCGCCATAGCCAAGGCCTAAGCCTACGTTGGTTCCTCCATAAGAGCCGATAGTACGTGTGTCGTTGGCTGTTGGCGCTGTATATTCGTCTGAGCCCAGCACTCCGCCACCACTACCTCTTTTACGAGGCGTTCTTTTTTCGTCTGTACCTGTGCCTAGTCCGGCAGCCTGGCCACCGATGCCTGAAACATTGTCCAGAAAATACAAATCAAGGAAAGGGGTGTCGTTCCAACCGAATACCCGACGAACACCCGTAGTGCTGCGGCGGTTAGAAACGAAAACCAGACCATTTTTAAAGTAAGACGGGCTGAAATCTGATGAATTGGTATTGATAGACAGGTAATCTACTTTATAGCAATTGGCATTCTTCGACAATACACTCACATCATTATAGAGTTTCGAAAATCCTTTTCCGCGAGGGTCATCTTCTACTTTGCGGGTATATTTATCATATATTTCCTGTGCCTCCTTGTATTTACCGTTACTGGCAAGTATCTGCGCATATTTCAGGCTGGCAGCTACTCTGTCGTCAGCTATTTCTCCGGTGCTTCCTTCAAATATCTCACGATATATGCGTTCGGCATTCTGAGTATCCTTGATTTTGGAATAGCTGTCTGCCAGTTTAATTCTGGCATCCAGTTTTTGTTGCTCAGTAAGCCCTTTCTTGGTTAAAGCAGACTCGTAAGCATCAATAGCTTTGATATAGCTTAGGCTCTCATAGTGATGTTGGGCCGCTTTAAGCAATGCTTCTTGCGCCTGTACTCTACCTATGAATAGAGTTGCCATCAATATGGCGATGATATTTATCCTGACAGTCATTGTTGCTGAATTTAAATTCGCTCAGATTTGTATAAATGATTGCATATTAAGACCAGGATGTAAGAAGAATAGTGATTAAACACGCTTCTTACACCTGAAATGTTATGACAAAACTTATTAATTAGAAATACCTTGGGGTTAAGATTTTATTCTTGGCAAAGCCAAACTCATACCTGATCATGGCTTCGTGTGTCGGAATACCAATGATACGGTCAAAACCCTTTTTGTCAGGGTCGTTCAGCCTGTTAGATGTAAAATCATAGGCGTAGCCTAATCTTAATTGAGGAGTCAGTTGAAGTTCTAACATCCCTACAGCAGCATCAAAACCTTCTACCTGGCTGAAGCTCTGGAATTGTGAAATTCTTCCTGAGACACCAAAAGAGATTTTGTCTTTTATCCAGAAGTTAATGTTTCCATCAAAACCTATCGGAGATCCTTCTGTATACCGAACCATCGTGGATGGTTTTATTTTGATGTTACCTTTGCCTACTACAAAGCCCATCATCAGGAAAAAGTGTCTTTTAGTACGACTGGTATTAGCATTTTTTCCAGTAGAATCTGGAAAATTATAATTAGTCAGAGAGTTCTGCATGATTTGCGGACACGAAAGACCAATGTAGCTTTTGTCGTTGCTCAGATAAATACCACCTCCTACATTGGGTAAAATCTTGTTGATGTCATAACCTCCGCCAAATACATTATCGTTACCAACGTTTTTAGCATCAGATAAAGCCCAGCGAATATTCACTGCGCCACCCTGCACACCAAAAGCTAATGTTGCACGCGGACCCACCTTGACACGGTAAGCATAAGTTAAATAAATGCCCGTGTTTTTGGCCAGACCGATACCGTCATAAGATGCCTGCAAGCCAAGGCCCATTTTCTCATTGCTGATTGGCATGTCCATTGAGAAAGTATAGGTGGTTGGTGCACCGGGCACACCTATCCACTGGTATCGTCCAAGTGCAGTAAGACTTAATACATCGCGGCTACCCGCATAAGCCGGATTAATAGCCATTGTATTAAACATGTACTGCGAAAACATCGCTTCCTGCTGGGCGTAGGAGTGAAAAGATACAGCGAATAGGCCTACGAATAAAAGCGTAGCTAACCTGCTTCTCAGGTTTGTAAAGTTTTTCATATTAGACTCAGTTAATAGTAAAGACTTAGCATGCAAATTTGTCTAAGCCTAATTATACTCAATAGCTAAACAAAGTTACATTAAGAATTTTAATTATCAAATTTTTTTCGTTTATCGGTAGAATAATCGGGTTTTTCGTTTTTATTATAGGAAAAATTCCTTTTTTCAATTAATTCCCAATTATCTGAATTATGCTTAATTCTGTTTGTTTATGAGGAAATGAGCGATTTTCTCACTCATTTCCTTTTTACAAATTATCTTGCAATTGTAATAAATCCTATTGTTGGTTTATCGTTCCATAAGCCGTTGGCTTCAATCACATAATAGTATGTACCATCCGGAACCTGCTTGCCATCGCTCAATAATACGATACCGTTATTGGCCTTACCATCCCAGCCTTCAGACTTACCGTAATCTTCGTTTTTATAGACTAACATTCCCCAACGGTTATATATATATATTTTAGCTACACGACTCGTTTTATTAATACCCGGAATAAAGAATGTATCGCCCACACCATCATTATTTGGTGAGAAACCACCAGGGATAACCGCCGTTGAATCAAGTACCTCCGGTATTTCTCCTCCGATAGTTACCAGGGTAGGAGCATTGTCATTGCCGGGATTGCCGTCATCGTCATAGTCAGGGTCTATACCTGTCTGAGATATATCTGTTATCGTTGCCGGAGTATCTTTGGCGCTACCATAGGCACTGTTGAAATAAATGGCAGGCTCTTTTTTATCAGTCAGAATCCTCAGTTTCAATTCGAGGGTATCTGATGCACCGGGTGCTAATGAACTGCTGTCAGCAATTAGCATGGTTGATGTAAGACGACCATTGAAATCAGGATTCAGTTTCAGTGTACTACCTGCGCTGAGTGTCGGTGGAGCGGCAATAATAAAATTAGTGCTATCGGCAAATACGTTTTCCAAAGTATCACTCAACTGCACAAGGCTAAGTGTACGTGTGCTATAGTTCTTAAGGATAAACCTGTAAGTCAGGTTATAGGTATCGTCTGCATTAGGAATAGAATCCAGTTCAACCGATTTGGCTATACCCAGGCTTGTAATATTACCCGGCGTAAATCCTTCAATATTGATTGGTGTTGCAATACTGTTATCTTTCGGGTTACCATTGCTGTCAGGGTCAGGATCCGTACCATTGGTTGACAAGTCGTCAACTGATTTATTGGTTGGATACTTACCTACAACCAGCGCCTGATTAGTGAATGTATTCATGCCTTTTGTAAGTGTTACACGCGTAAATAAGGTGATATTACGTGTAGTATTTTTAGGAAGTGTGCTTAATGAATCAACCAGAAGGTTAATTAAATTACCACGTCCGGTATAATTACTATCTAATACAAATCCTGCATCGGCGGTTACGCTAACAGAGTCAATTCTTACACTGTCGCCAAAGGTTACAGCCAGATTATCCTGAACCTGCACACCTGTAAAGTCAGTTTTCCCATAGTTTTTCACTTTGAACCTGAACGTCACGTCGAAAGTTCTGTCACCCACTTTGGTAGGTTCGCCGGCTTCTTTCGAAATCCCGATGAGGGCTTCCGGTAAGCTGTTGAAATTAATAATGGTAGGCGTACTTCCTGTTGGATTCGGATTAATACCATCGTTAGAAATATCACTGATGATTAAGCCTGCAGGAGTTTTACCTGAAACAATTACCGAGTTTCTGAATGGTCCTTTATTGCCATTGAGTTTTACATTAATTGTCCATTTAACGGTATCAACTCTGCCCGGTTCAATGACACTTTCAGACAATAGAAGGCATGTATTAGTAGTGCCATTATAATCAGGATTACTTATAAGTCTGGACCCTGCACTAACGCTCGGTAAAAATTTGACGCTTGCCTGCACAGGTGCCGGGAATGTATTACTCAAAGTATCACATAGCTGTATGTTCGATAAAGTCAGATTACCACAGTTTTTAATAATTGAGTGGAATACGATATTATAGCTTCCGTCAACCTGTCTGATAGTATCTTTCACATATAAAGCTATGCCTATACAAGGAATTTCGATTGAACTCATACCACCCGGATCAAGATTCAGATTTGTCGGGTTACTACCCGGTGCATCAGGATTGGTTCCGGCATTCGAAATATCTGTCACCGACTGGGTACCTCCAGCTGTTAAAGTACCTGACGCGCTCACTTTGGCTGTATTAGAAAAGAGTTTAATCGTATCGGGCTGTAAGTTTACGCTGAAATCAAGTGTGTCTGTCTGGCCTATACCTAAAGTACTGCCCGGTAGTGTCAGACGGGTATCAGTGCTTCCGTTGAACGCATTATTGATAATCAACTGGCTACCTGCGTTTTTAACAGGTGTACCTAATACTGTAAAGGTTGCCGGCAAATTAAATACCTTTGATAAGGTATCTGTAAGCACAACATTATTCAGCGGAAGTGAGCCATTGTTTTTAACAAATAAGCGGTAAGTAATATCGAATGAACCGTTTGTCTTCTTGGTACTATCGGATACGATTTTAGCTAAACCAATGCTTGGGCTCTTAAATAATCTTATTACTGTTGGTTCTGCGCTTGGTTTATCAATAAAAATACCATTATTAGAAACATCAGACACATCTTGCGGAATTCCGAATGAGGTATTACCGATAGCTTCTACAAGAGTATTAGTGCTGAATGGTCCTTCATTACCGTTTGGTACAATATTGATGACAAATTTTACCGTATCAATTACACCCGGCTCTATTTCACTGCCGGTCGGCACTGTCAGATTCAGGTCTGTGATACCATTAAAGTTATTATTTGGTATCAGTTTGCTTAGTACTCCTACAGTTGGTTTCTGAATGATGGTAAAAGTAACCGGAGAAGGGAACATGGCTGCCAGATCTTCGGTAATCTTCACATCTTCCAGTTTCACGTTTCCGCAGGTTTCAACAAAGGCACGGAATGTAATATTGTAACTGCCATTCGACTGACGGGTTGTGTCGGCAGCCAGTGAAGTACCTACGCAGGTTTCCTGACAGGTACTGCAATGAATATCCCAATGACTGATATTATTGGCAAGAATAGGGTCTACCTGATCTATTTTAGCAATTTTAGCAATATTTCTGATAGTACCTGCTTTGGTTGTTTTGGCAGTATAAACATAAGTTTTAACTGCTCCACCAGGGAAAGTGCCAATTACGCTCACCAATGAATCAGTACCAAAAGCTGTGAAGCCCGGAGTAGCTGATGTTATAGTGATACCTTTAGGCAGCACATTGGTGATATGCACATTGGTAGCTGTGTGCATGGTATTATTAGTAACCGTAATAGTATAAGTCAATTGGTCACCTACCTGCAATTCTACACGTGAACCCACAATCGAAATACCTAACTCAATCTGAGAGGTATCGGCAGGAGGGTCTGTACAGGTGATAATCTGAACATTAATCCGGCTTCCTTCACTATAGCAGCCGTTACCTGTTTTTTCAAATACATAGTATGAACCTGTTCCGACTGATGATGGATTCACCGATAAAGTAGAATCAGGGTTATTCGCTGAACGGAAAGTAAACGTTCCACCTATTGACGAGAGTGCACTGGTTACCCCGGTGGTCAGGTCAACATGTGTGAACGGACATACATTCACGAGGTCTTTGGTTGTAGGTTTTGTCAGACCTGAGCCCGAAACCTGTATTGTAATAGTATTAGACTTCTCACTCTGGCATTTACCGGCATCACAAATTGCCCAGTAACTGGTTACTGCAGATGGAGATACATTAATAACAGTACCTACGTGTCCGTCAGACCATTTCACTGTTCCTACACAACCTGCGGCTTCTAAAATAATAGAATTACCACTACAAATCTGTGTTTTATTGGAGCTAACCAATGGCGGAGCCGGAATGCCTACATTAACAGTAGCAGCAGCCGATGGTGCACTTTCACATGAGCCTATTTTACATTTAACCGTATAAGCTGTTGTTACTTCAGGGCTTACAACTATTGAAGATGCCGACTGTCCATTAGACCAGACAAATGTTCCCAAACAGCCTATAGCTTTCAATGTAAGTGTATCTCCTTTACATATTGTTGATTTTGCACAAGTACAGACAATAATAGGAGGTTCCGGTTGAGAACTGACAGTAATCTTTAATTTATCTGATTCGCTGCTTGTGCAGTTACCTTGCGCAGCTTTACAAACAGCGGTATATTCTGTTGTAGTAACCGGATTAACTGTAATTGAGCTTCCGGTAAGTCCGTTTGACCAGATAAGGTTGCCATTGCAAGCACTTGATGAAAGTATTGCGGCATCACCAATACAAATGGTTGTTTGATTAGCACTTAATACAGGTTTACTAATCGTACCAACAGTAAGCGTAATATTATTTGATTTTTCGCTTTCACAATCACCTATTTTACAAGCGGCGGCAACTACAATACTACCCGTTAAATTTATGGTAATGCTTGTACCTGTCTGGGTATTAGACCAAACCACTGTTCCTGCACAACCTGTAGCTGTTAATGTAACATTACCGCCTGCACAAAGATTAGCATTAGCTGTCGCAATAACAGGGGCTGTAATAGTCTGGGTATTAACCGTAATATTTTTTGATGCCGAAGCATTGCAAGACCCTGCAGTACAGGTTACGGTATAAGTAATTGTGGCAACAGGGTCTACAGTAATACTAGTGGTAGTCTGTCCATTGCTCCATAATAAAGTACCTGAGCAATTTGATGCTGTCAGGGTACTTGAGCCCCCTTCACAAATAATATCTTTAGTAGCAGTAATAGTCGGCGTTGTGACTGAAACGATAACACTAACCGAAGCAGAACTAACACTATTACAGCCATCTACATTACAAATTGCAGTGTATGCAGTAGTAATTGTCGGGCTTACCGTGATAGTTGCTGTTGTTGCACCTGTACTCCATGTTACTTTACCATCACAATTATGTGCAGTTAATACAACAGATTCTCCTGCACAGATTGTTTCTTTGGCACTGGCTATAACCGGAGCAGCCGGTTGAGGCTTTACAGTTATTGTTTTAGATGATTTAGCGCTACACTGGCCCGTTGAACAGGTAACTTCGTAAACAGTCGTAATAACCGGAGAAACAGCGATAACTGAACTACTTACCCCATTAGACCATAACAGCGTACCATTACAATTAGAAGCAGTCAGGTTTACATTGGCACCTGCACATACAACTTCTTTATCGGCACTGATGCCCGGTGTCTGTGCGGCAGGAGAAACTGTGATTGTAAGCGGAGCAGATGTCTGGCTACCACAACCACTTGATGCACAGGTAACTGAATAAGTACCTGTAGAACCCGGCATAATGCTGATGGCTGTTCCTGTCGAACCGTTTGACCACGTTAAAGTTCCGCCACAGGCGCTGGCAGTAAGTACTACTGTCTCGCCATTACAGATACCGGTTTTACTGGCAGTAATGGTAGGCGTTGTAGCAGAATTACCGATAATAATTGCAAGCGGACTAGAAGGACTGCTTGTACAAGTACTGGTTTTACAAATGGCCGTATAACTCGTGTTGGTACCAGGGCTAACTGTAATGCTTGAAGCGGTAGTACCGTTAGACCATATAACACTGCCTGAACACGAGGTAGCGGTTAATTTTACACTGCCACCAGGGCATATAGTATTGTTTGGCGCATTAGATGTAACAAGCGGCGGGGTGATAACATTAGCCGTAATAGTAATCGGATTTGAATCCGTACTGAAACAATTATCGCCTAATTTACATTTTGCTGTATATGTAGTTGTAGCAGTCGGATTTACTGTAATAGAATTACCTGTAGCACCTGTTGACCATACTACTGTTCCTGTACATCCGACAGAGTTTAAGAGTATGCTCTCTCCGCCACAGATATGAAGATTCGAAGTGGCAATTAAAGGTACCGGCGGATTACAGGCACTTGGTGCAATTGTAATATCCGCATCATCTGTATCGTCTTCGCCATTACCTGTGCCATTATCAGGTGTTGAATCAGTATCACTCTGGTCTGACTTAGTAATCTGCGCCCAGTTTTTAATACTTCCTGTTGAAGCCGTAACCCTGGTCAGTATCTGGAAAGTGACTGCAAAACCAACTTCTATCGAATTAAATTTAGCTGTTACTGTATTACCTGAGACAATGATATTATCTGCGCCTGTAGCTGTTAGTACTTCCAGACCAGCAGGTACAATATCTTTTACTTCTACATTGGTAGCAGGATTTGAGCCGTTGTTGATAACTGTAACAAAATAGGTTATTTGTTCTCCTATAGCCGGCGAATTTTTATTAACGGTTTTTTCTAAACTGAGGTCAGAAAGAATTCTTTCCTGAACTGGTGATATTATTACTTTACTGTTATCGTCTTCTGAAGTAGTAGAGGCATTACCCGGTGTTGAGTCAACATCTTTCTGGTCGGCTTTACTTATTTGTGCAAAATTGATTTTGTCGCCTACTGTCAGCACTTTGACTATATAATTCAAGGTAATGGTTTGGCCGGCTGCAATATTCGAAATAGTCGCCTTAAGCATACTTCCGTTCTTAGTGAAGAACGAACTCGAAATAAATTCAAGACCTGCAGGCATCTGGTCTTCCACCTCTACATTTGTAGCTGCATGTGCGCCATCATTTGTAACTTTAATAGTATAAACTATATTATCCAATACTTTTGGAGTCATAGTACTTACTATTTTAGTCAGGCTTAAATCAATCAATGTATCACAACTTTTCAGATTCACTTTCAGCATTCTTGGAGGACTGAAACAACCCGCACCTGATTTTTCAAACAGATAATAGGTGCCTGCGCCAACACTTGACGGATTTGACACCAAGGGCGATTTTTCACTGGCAGTAGTGCGCCATTCGAAAGTACCACCCGGGGTAGTTGCTCCATTTATTACGTAATCATTCAGCTTGATGGTTTCTCCTATACAATCATCCACCACGCCTGCACATGATGGCAGAGATGGGCGGGCATTCATCACAATTACAACCGGTTGACGAGAATTTGGACAAGCCTGATTCAAGCCATTTATTTCGGCATAGTAAGTAGTAGTTGTGGTCGGGAATACCAGATGAGATTCGTTACTGTTGCTGGTAAATTCAACGGTACCGTTAACAGCTGATAAATACCACTTAACAGTAGCATTATTGCTGGTAATACCTTTTATGAAAGTTGAATCACCGACACAAATATCACCATCAATTGTGGAAACCGTTAAAGTAGGGCAAACAACTGTCTGACGTATCGCAGCATCAATCGATAAAATATCTTTTTTGTCGTTAATGGTTGGGTCAAGACTGATTTTTGGTGAGTATCCTGTAGTTGCACTGAAATCACTATCAGCATTATCATTACCTCCTTTATCAGACATATCCGAAACCGTATTTCCGGCCTGAAGTGAGCTTGTAACGATTTGCACCACATACTCACCCTGTGACAAACCGCTGAACAGATAGAGGCCATTGATGTCGGTAGTATCGGCTTTTAAAACACTACCTGTTGGTGTACCATCTGTATTGGCAGCATAGAGATGTAAGATAACATCTTTTACGCCCGATTCGTCGATATCCTGAACACCATCATTATCTGCGTCTTTCCATACATAATCGCCAATTGAACCAAGTGGGTTATAAATGGCTATATCTAGTGTCAGATTCTCTTTGTTCAGAGGGTCAATATTATCATTGTCGGGGTCTAAAGTGATTTTAGGACTTAAACCTGTGATATTATTAAAGTCGCTATCCACTTTATCATCAGCACCCAGATTTGTTTGTGTACTGATAATAGAACCAGCGGGCAAAGAGCCGCTCAATAGTTTTAACACATAAGCGCCTTTGGTAAGATTAGTGAATTTATATAAGCCATTAATATTGGTAGTATCTTTTGCTAAAGCAGTTCCAACAGGATTTCCGGAATTATTAGCTGCGTATAATTCTAAGATGGCATTATTCACACCTGTTTCTCCACCATCCTGGATACCATTGTTATTATTATCTTTCCAGACATAATCACCTATACTACCTATGGGTGTGTATAAGGCGGCATCTACTGTGAGGTTGTCTTTTTTGTTTCCGGTAGAATCTACATGGATAGTTATTAAAGATGAGTATCCTGTTGCAGAACTAAAATCATTGTCTTTAGTGTCATCAGTACCTATATCTTTTTTCTTCGAGATTCTTAAGGTATCAGATAAATTGGAATCAGCTATTTTAACCAGGTAATTGCCAGAGACAAGATTGGCGAAAAGATAATGTCCGCTATTGTCGGTTGTGTCTTTACTAACAGGGCTGCCTGAAACCCCTCCGGAACCATTAACTGTGTATAATTCTATAATTATATTTTTGATTCCCGGTTCATTGGTATCTTTTGTGCCATTATCGTTTTTATCTTTCCAAACTAAAGCACCTATACTTCCATAAGGACCATCAATACCTCGAAGAATAGAATAGCCTGCATCAACCTTAGTGCCTGCGCTGATAAGTTTATGAGCAAAAGCGCCTAAAACTGAAAAAAGCACCAACAGAATTGTTGTTGCAGTACCTTTCAAAAATGATAAATTCAATGGTGGGTCGTCCTCTCGTAAAGCATTTTTATAAGTAGGCACTGTATCAGAAAGACACGGTACCCATTCCTTGGTTTCTTCGTCAAAAATACTGGTTATTTGATATGTTTTGGTCGAACTGGTCGATTGAATGATTGTCGCGCCTGTATCAGGAGCCAATTGTGCTTTGATATGAAACAATTGATGGAGGTCATTTGCTATAGTAGTATGGTCATACTCTTCTTGCAGATGGGTACCATTGCCAATAGTCAGGTCATCAGTCAATAACTTATCAGAAACATTAGTTGCCGGAATTTTATCGGGTGATTTTTTACCCGACATTTTGAGATTATTAACAATGATTTTACTTATTTTTTTAATAAGTGCAAGCACGTTAAAAGGTATAGAAGTTTTTCTGGCAAAATTTCCTAACTTGTGTATTGTAAATATGTTTCGCATCTGCAAATATTTTTAATATTCACTTACTAATTGGGTTGATTCCATTCAATAGCATATTATATGCGCATAAATAGTATCTAAAACTGTGCCAAAGTTTTATGTACGGCCTTATAACTAAATTCGTTTTTTACGAATATTATAATTAATGTACTGAAACATGGCATAATTTTCTTTTAGAAAATAACAGAAATGCTAAAATTGTGCCAAAGTTTTCGGGAGAGATACAGGTCTGTTAATGGAGAATATCCGAGTGTTTAAGAAATCGCAGAGATAAAAATATTTCAGGAATATGAATACCCTGATTAAATTGAAGGGAATGAAAAATCAAAGCCTGATATAGTGTTTATCAGGCTTTACGGGGCTATTCTAAAATTTGACAATAATAGCCGTTTGTAGTGATGATGGTAATTATTCTTTCATGACAAATACTATCGCCTTCTACTCTCAGAATTTTGTCACAATCTTCTAAATCAAAGTTTATTTTGAATAAAGGAAAGTGCTGTATTAAAACTTCAAAGAGTAAGGCAGCTTGTTTCTTTTCCTGAATATTAGTCTTAAAAACCTCTACCATTTTTTAGTATTATTTATGCTTGCTCAGACAGTTCTTTTATTTTCACCAGGGCTTTATCCCATGCTTTAGACATAGTATCAAAGAAGCCTTCTGACATATCAACGGCTATTTTTAAGAGCGTTTTACTATCTTGCGGACTTAAGCGATAAGTTTCATGCGCACCCTTGAATACCTGAGCCTCTTCGCTTTCAAAATCCTCAATATTATTGTTTAAAACGCCATTGTATTCAATTGATAGCGTTTTGAATGGCTCATGCACAACGATATTGCCGATTATACCACTACCGGAATCGTCAGCAAATGTAACTTTACTACCCAGTTGCCAGTCGGTTAAAGCATACGTACCGGGACTAAAAATGGACATCCATTCCCGTGTGTGATTGTCTTTGGTTAATACATTCCAGATTTTTTCTTCCGGAGCATCAATTTCAATAGATTTTTTGATAACTTTCATGAAATCATTATTGATTATAGTCGTAGTTTATCATCCAGCTGATACCGAACTTATCGTGAAACATGCCAAAGTATGACCCCCATGAGGCTTTTTCAAGTGGTACCTGTATCTTCCCTCCGGCAGAAAGCCCATAAAATAGTTTTTCTGCTTCTTCCTCTGTTTCAGCGCTTATGCAAATATTATAATTATTGCCGGGAATTAGCTTAAAACCTTGAGATTCAAGGGCATCAGTTGCCATTATCGCACCACCTGTACCTATTGGCAGGCCGATATGCATGATTTTTTCCTGCTCATCTGCCGACATATTAGCCCCTTCCGGCGTATCTTTAAAGCGTTGCATGAATGAGAATTCACCTCCAAAAACTGATTTATAAAAGTTAAATGCTTCTTCGGTAGTACCCGGAAAATTAAGGTAGGTATTGATAATTGCCATTGTTACTTGAAGTTTAAGGGTGAATTGAGAGAACAAATTTAAGCAATAAAGCTCATTGAGTAGGGTGCTAAAAAAGTCAATTATAGGGGGTGTTTAAGACAAATTTTTTGTATTTTTACGAAAAAAAATCTATGATAAGTGTAGGCATTTTATTACCACATGATTACAGATTACTTAGTATTGCAGCTATTTTAGATGTGCTTGAAGCTGCTAATAAGATTTATAAATCGGGTGATAAAGAAATTCCGTTTAAGATTGCGTTGTGCCAGCTTACCGAATCTGATAGTATCAGCTCATTTCATGGGTATATGGTAACTAAAATTGAGCAGGAAAATCGTTTTGATTTAATATTAATACCCTCCTTCAGTACCGATGATATGACTCAAACCATCGGTAAAAACCGTGCCTACATTCCCTGGTTACATCAGCAGTTTCAGAAAGGAGCAGAAATAGCCACCTTTTGTACCGGAGTTTTTCTTTTGGCGGCCAACGGTTTGCTAAACGGGAAAGTAGCTACCACCCATGTTGATGCTTGTCCGGCTTTTTCTTCTGCCTTTCCGGGTGTGATTCTACGCGGGGATAAGACTGTTACGGAGGATGGCAGGCTCTTTACGAGCGGGGGTTCAACTTCATCGTTTCACTTATTACTGCATCTTGTTCAGAAGTACTGTAACAGAGACGTGGCTGTGAAAATTGCCAAGATTTTTGCCATTGATATGGACAGACATAATCAATCATATTTCAGTACTTTTCAGCCTTCACGTGACCATAATGATAATATTGTAGCAATGGTGCAACAAAAAATAGAGGCTAATTATCAGGATGCTGAAACCATTGAAGAACTCATCAAAGACGTGCCTTCAAGCCGAAGGAATGTATTAAGACGATTCAAGCAAATTACGGGTATACCTCCCATCGAATATCTGCAGCAAATACGGATTGAAGCCGCCAAGAAACTATTGGAGCAAACCAATCAGCACATGGGTGAGGTGATTTTCAGCTCCGGCTATAACGACCCTAAGGCATTCCGCAGAATTTTCAGAAAAATAGTAGGCATGACCCCAACTGCTTATAGAGAGAAATTTCAGAGTAATTAGGTTATGGTTGTAGAAATTTGTTCTAAGTGGATATTCATTTGCCCAACTGGGCCTTCGACTTCGCTCAGGCAGGCACCAGTTTGACAGGTCTTTGCTTAGGCGTTGGACAGAGTAGACATAATTTGGTTTAAATCACCACTTTCAAAGCGCCCCAGCCCAGCGCCTGAGCGTAGTCGAAGGCAGCGGAAAAGCCAAAATCATGCAGGATGCCAGGACAATTAAGATAGACCCACAGGCACATAACAAAGCACCACAATCCCACAGCTAAAAGCCTGACTTTTAACTAATTGTAGTCCCAGTTTTTCAGTTAAATCCCCAAAAACAGACCTCCCTTTGCCAATAGCAGTAGGATTAACAAATAGATGATATTCATCAATCAGATTATGTTGAATAAAAGATGAAACCATACTGACACCACCATATAGCATCATGTCTCCACCTTCCTGATTTTTCAGGGTATTAATAGTTTCGGCTAAATCACCACTTTCTATAATCGCATTATTCCAGTCAGCACTTGTAAGGGTCTTTGAAAAAACGTGCTTGGGCATATTATTGAAGGCTTTTGCCGCTGCTCTGGTCTCTTCGTCAGTATCAGGATTGGTTTCAGCTGCAGGCCAGTACATCGACATTCCTTCATAAAGCACTCTGCCGATAATGAATGAATCAGCAGGAGCCATTAATTCTTTTACGTAATTTTTCAGTTCATTGTCCCAGTTCCATACCGTAAAATCCATTTCACCATTTGGACCACAAACGAAACCATCTACCGAAACCTGCATTTGTAATTTAATCTTTCTCATATGTGTAAATGTTAAAGAGCGAATTTATTGATTATTATTTTGTGAGAAATTCTCTAATAAAGTTTCGACCGGAATCCCGTTGATAGTCATACCTTTCAGATTACAATCTTTAATGGCCACATTAGTCAGGTTACAATCAGTAATTGTACTCCCCTCAAAATCACAATCTTCAAATCTTAAAGGGGCTTGTTTGGCATTAGGGTCATAGGCAGGGTGGTCTGCCGGAGGCGGGCCAATGTTGTGAATATAAGCCCCGCCTAATCCGGCTCCTTCAATTTCAATATTACTCATATTGGCATTGATAATTCTGGTGCCACTCAGGTTAACGTCATTGAAATACAAACCCTGAACACTTACGTTTTCAAAAGTAGAATAATCAATACAGGTATCTTTTACCTTAATCAGGTTTTTAGCGTAGTTAATATCTATACTCATGATGTAAAATATTATGATTTAATTGTACAAAATTAGGTAGAAGTATTAAATTGCAGTGGTGTAAAAACGACAATAAAGGGGTTAAATCCGCCATTCTGTTTTGACTTATCGCCTATGAAAAATATTGTTATTCTGATTCCTGAAAATGCGGTATTAGCCAGCATTAATGACCCTCGTAATATCTTCACTTCGGTTAATCAATTTCTTCAGTCAGCGGGAAAGCCTGCTGCTTTTCGCGTGCAAATGGCAGGGCTAAGGAAAGAAGTGAAACTGCACGACAATATGTTTACGGTGCATACCGACGCTACTATTGATGAAATAACTGAAACAGATATGGTGTTTGTACCTGCTTTGAGTGGAGACATGCAAACCGCACTGGAATTGAACAAGGATTTTTTACCCTGGATTGTAAAGCAATACGAAAAAGGAGCAGAAATAATCAGCTTATGCATAGGCGCTTTTTTGCTGGCTTCAACCGGGCTATTGGATGGGAAGAGATGTTCAACGCATTGGTTATCAGCCAACGAATTCAGAAATATGTTTCCGGAAGTGGAACTGGTTGATGACAAGATTATAACAGAAGACCAGGGGCTGTATTCAAGCGGTGGGGCCAGTTCTTACTGGAACTTGCTTTTGCATCTGGTTGAAAAGAATGTGAATCGTGAAATGGCTATCAAAGCGGCTAAATATTTTGCGATAGATATTGAAAGGGATAGCCAGGCTTCATTCATGATATTTAACGGACAAAAAGGTCACGAAGATGATGCCGTGAAAAAAGCACAGGATTTTATAGAAAAGAATTTTGAAGACAAAATCACGCTTGACCAATTGTCTGATATGTTTGCCATCGGTCGCAGAAGTCTTGAGCGCCGGTTCAAGAAAGCTACCAATAATACAGTAATGGAATATATTCAGCGGGTGAAGATTGAGGCCGCCAAAAAACGCTTTGAAACCAGCCGGAAGAATATTAGTGAAGTGATGTATGATGTTGGATATACAGATAACAAGGCATTCAGAAGTACTTTTAAAAAAGTAACGGGCCTATCACCAATTGCCTATAAAAACAAGTATAACCGTAGTGCTCTTTTTTGATGCTTAAATTATCCGGCAGGCCTGATAGTGACCTTATCAGGTGTCGGATATTCAAGTAATTTAGAGAAATCAAGCTTCCAGAAATCTAAATCAAGCAGACGATTCTGATGGTCTTTGGTTAGTGTAATCACTACCGGAATACCGTCTGTATCGCTATATTCTACCTGTATTAAATCTCCGGCATAGCCCTCAACATCTCCGCCAAGACTGATGCTTCCCATCTTGCCCCCTTCATATTCTTCTACGTAAGTATCATAAGGATAATCTGCCGGATTGAGGTTTAACTGCCTGAGCAAAAAATCAATCAACTCTTTTTCATTTTCCCGTATTAGTCTTTTTTCGTTCATACTACCAGTTTTTAAAAGGATTGGCTGATAAGTTTGAATTATAATACCTTATATCTCCGGTTACTTCCGTATGAATCCATTCCGGTATTTCGAATGACTCGTCTTCGCTTATCAATTCTATTTCAGCAACTATCAAGCCTTCATTATCTCCTAAGAAAACATCTACTTCCCATAGTTTATCAACATGCAGAATCTTATACCTTATTTTTGAGAGTTCTGATATGGCAAAATTATCCAATAGTTCAATGGCGTCTTCTTTAGGAATCTCATATTCAAACTCAGTTCTTGTTGCCCCAACAGAAGCGCCCTTAATAGTAAGATAAGCATTTGTATCTGTTACCCGAACCCTGATGGTTTTGCCCGGTTCTTTCAGAATATATCCTTGTCGGTACGTTTGTCCTTCAGGTTTCTGAAAATTATCCCAAACATCCTGATGCAATAAGTATTTTCTTTCTATTTCTA
>CALRLS020000017.1:0-23985 GCA_943368815.1 Cyanobium sp. NIES-981 | reverse complement strand
TGTCCGAATGGCCCTAGTGAAAAACCCGGTTTTTTATCATCAAGCGGCTGATGTACAGAAGTATGAATCACAAAACGGTTCAGACCTGATGCCATTTCAAGGTCAGCCGTGCGTTTCAGCTTTTCAGGATGCCACGAAAAAGCATTCTGGATAGAAGTCATTGATTCGGCAGCTACAAAGGGTTTCCCGTAAATATTTGCTACTGAGGCAGATTCGCGTATATCTGCTTCGCTTCTCGGTTCTTCATTGGCACCTCCTCCTAAACTACCCGGTGTCCACATGGCAGCCATTGGAATCTCTGCATTACGCTTAACATCCATGCCATCAGCCAGATAGATACGTCTGTTTTCGTGGGCTTCGGTATAGCGTTTCATGCCACGCTTATGTAGTTCTTCGCCAATAATGTCATAATGGTATTCTGCTATCATTTCACCAATGGTCTTACGGAAATCCCATAAAAATTTCTCGGTATCTTCGACACTTTTCACGACTCTGCCTGTTAAAACAGGAATCCATTTGTTTAAGTCATAGCCACGTCTTTTCTTAAATTCTTCAGGCAGCGCTTTAGTCCAGTTCATGTGTCCGGCTTCGTAACTGTCTAAAACCATGTATTGCAAACCTTTTGTCCCCATCATGCCTCCTGTGGCATCTTTGTACATATCCAGATAAGTATTGATATATCTTTTTACAGCGTCTTTGTCCAACTTATCAACCTCCAGACCAGTTGCTTCCGGAGAAGCAGGGTGGTTTTGTCGCCCTGTCAATGAATACCCCAAACGAACAATCATCCAGTTGCCTGCCGGGGCTGTCCAGTTTAAAGTACCATCAGCGCTCATTTTAGCTGTTACATCTATCACATCCTCTGCTGGAATTGCATCGCTATTATCCGGCAAATAAGAGCGGGTGGTTTCTGTCCAGGGTAAAAAACCCGCTTTATCTTCGGCTTTGTCAATGCGGCTGGTAGTATATAAAACAAACTCAGCTACCTCGACACCTTCCGGCTTTGGAGGACCTGAATTTGCACCCATTAAAGCAGCCAATCCCGGCGAACTCGGTAAAGTTTTATAAACAAACCTAAAGTATTTTGCTGTTGTTGGTGGAAAGCCAACCGTGGTTTGTGGCACTGCACTTCCATGTATTTTGGCGACTTCTCTGAAATTAAGGCCGTCGTCACTTACTTTTAATGACCTGTTTTCAGCGCTACCCATAAATTGTTCTAAAGTACCATGATTAGCACCGACAACAGACAGCGCCTTAAATGTTTGCGGAGAATCAAATTCATATTGAATCCATATATCTTCGCCTATTGCTTTAGGTGGCAATAGTGTAGCGGTATTCAAATCACCATCAGTCAGTTTTTTAAGCTCAAATTCTCCTCCGCTTGATGTCACTTTGGGATGAAGCTCTGCTAAAGTTTTTTCTTTGGCAGGAATACGATAGGCAATTACCAAAGCATCCTGATAAAAATCGGGTTTTGTGCCAATAAATTCTCCCGATACGCCAGCTTCAGAAAGTTCAACATTTTGGAAATTACTCAGCACGCCGGAAGGCTGTGGTAATTTTCCAATGAACGATTTCCCGCCTTCAATTTTTAATTCCGTCCACACATATTTTTTCATGCCATCTTCGGGCTTTACCCATGGGCCACCCGTTACACTCCAACCGGGTGAGCCTGCAATGGCCATTTCAAGACCGTTTTTATCGGCATAGGCTGTTGTAAATCTGAAAGCGTCTTTCCAATCAGGCTGCATAAAAACCAGTTTTTTAGGCACTACAACAGGTGTCAACAGATTGGCATCAAAATTCTGAAATCCACCGATACCAACCTGTTTCATCCAGTCCAGATCTTTTTTGATGCCTTCTTTGGTAATATTACCATTCATCCAATGCCACCAGACTCTTGGTTTGGCTGCATTTGGAGGTGTCTGAAAATCTTTCTGCTGTTGAGTTTGAGCAAAAGAAAGGCTTGGAATAAGTAGAATTCCGACGATAATCTTTTTTATATCTATAATCATAGGATGATAGGTTTTACTATTTGAATCGTATAATAAGACAGGTAAATAAGAGATTGAAGGTGATAGTTTCAATTCGTATATAAAATTGAAATTATACCATTTTTTAGAAAAATAGTATAAAAAATTAGATTTACTCTCATGTACCAACCTGCATTTTGTTAGACTAAATTCTTTATCTGTAGCGGATTTATTAGCCTAATTGTCAAGGGCTTTTAGAAGAAGAAGCATGTTATATTTATGAAACCATTATTTGTAGGATTAATCATTATAATGATCAAATAAAAAAAGGCCATTCAACAATTGCGATTTGCTGAATAGCCCTTCGGAAGACTATAATTCTATATTAAAATTATTTCAAAAACTTACTGATATTACTTTTCGTAACTAACTGAAACGGAATCATTAGTTCTTTTTCAAAGGCTTCTTTTTTTATTAATTTTTGAGCCACTTCGATTGCTCCCGCCCCTTGCTGTTTGGCATTCTGAAAAACTGTCGCATCTAAAGACCCATTTTTAACGGCTTGCAGCCCATCCTGAATGGCATCAATGCTTACCACCACTACTTTGTCTTTCATGCCTGCGGCTTGCAGGGCTTTTACTGCTCCTAGGCCCATTTCGTCATTATGCGCAAACACAGCGTTTATTTTGGTACCATAAGATTGAATCCAGTTCTGCATTAAATCCATGCTTTTGGCTCTGTCCCATTCAGCGGTTTGATTGGCTATTAATTTCAGATTGGGATATTGTTTTAAGATTTCTTTTGCTCCTTCTTCTCTTTGAATTTGAGCCGCTTGTCCCATAAAACCGTGAATCATCACTACGTTTCCTTTTCCTCCCAGTTTTTCTGCAATAAACTTCATGGCAATTCTACCAGATTCTCTATCATCTGAACCAACAAAAGCAGTAGGGGCAATGCTTGTAGCTGAATTAACATTAATGATAGGAATCTTTGCCGCCATAGCCTTGCTTATAGCTGGCGAGCTTGCCTCTACTTCACAAGGATTCATGATGATTACATCGACTTTCTGAGAGATAAAACTTTCAACCTGTTCAATCTGCTTCAATGGTGAATGCTCTGCATCAACCAGAATCAGTTCTATGCCCAATTCATTGGCCTTCTTTTGCATTTCATCACTGATATTAACGATGAATTCGTTTTGCATGCTAAGCATGGTTGCGCCTACTTTAATCTTCGCTTTTTCTTCTTTTTTTGCTGAATTACACGAAAGAAGTAGTGAAACTGCGGCAAAAAGGATGAGTTTTTTCATATTATTCTTTAATTTTTTGATTCCAGCTATCTAATAATACAGCACCGATAATGATAACGCCCATTACCACCTGCTGATAGTATGAACTCACATTGAGTAAGTCTAAGCCATTGTTTAAAACACCGATTAAAATTACACCAAAGAGCGTTCCCTGTATACTCCCGACACCTCCTGACGTACTTGAACCCCCGATTACAGCTGCCGCAATGGCATCCAATTCAAAACTTGCTCCTGCGTTTGGTTGGCCGGTGGTAATTCTGGAAGTCAATAAAATACCTGCCAAGCCCGCTAATAAACCACAGAGTGAATACACCGCTATTTTTACCTGATTTACACTGATACCCGATGCCCAGGAAGCTTGTTCATTTCCACCAACGGCATAAACATAACGGCCAAAGATTGTTTTCTTTAAGACCACCGAACAGATAATGAATACCACAAATAAAACAATTATCGGAAACGGAATGCCCAGAATATCTCCACCACCTATAAAATTAAAGGATTCAGAAAGATTGGAGATTGGGCGGCCTTTGCTGATGATAAGGGCTAATCCCCGGCCAATGGTCATGATACCAAGTGTAACAATAAACGGAGCAATTTTACTTTTGGTAATTAAAAAACCATTTAATGCCCCAAATAGTAAGCCTACCAGTAATCCGCCAAGAATTGGAACAATGACCGGATAATGATCCTGCCGGGCCAATAATGCCGCGACCACACCCGAAACCGCCACTACTGAACCAATTGAAAGGTCGATTCCACCAGTAATAATGACGAAAGTAACCCCAAAAGCCAGTAGAGCATTGATAGAAACCTGGGTAAAAATGATTGTCCAGTTAGAGAGTGTCAAAAACTGGGGACTGATATAAGTCAGGGTAAGACAAATCGCTAAAAAAGCAATAAGAATACCGTATTTTCGTAAGTTTTTAATGTATTGCATACTGCATGATTTTTTCCTGAGTAGCTTCGTGTTTGGGTAATAATGCTGTTTGTTTGCCTTTTGAAAGCACAAGTATACGGTCGCTCATACCAAAAATTTCGGGCAATTCAGATGAAATAAGGATGATGGCTAAACCCTTGCTTTTCAGCTTATTGATTAATTTATAAATTTCAAATTTTGCTCCAATATCAATGCCACGGGTGGGTTCATCTAAAATAATAATCCGGGGTGAAGCTGATAAAACTCTGGCAATGACAACTTTTTGCTGATTGCCTCCGCTTAAATACATCAATTTCTGATTGATACCAGAAGACTTAATTTTTAGATTATTCTTCATCGAATTGGCTAATGCTTCTTCTTTTTTAGCAGAAACAAACCATTTGTTCGAAAGACGCGGTAAAGATGATAAGCTTATATTTTGCTTAACCGACAGATGAGGAATAAAGCCTAATGCTTTGCGGTCTTCGCTTACATAACCAATACCCAATTTCATGGCAGATGTCGGAGATTGAACGTTTACCCGTGTTTCATCAATATAAACCTCTCCCTCATCAAAATCATCTAATCCTGCTATTGCACGGGCAACTTCGGTACGCCCGGCACCAACCAAACCTGCTATTCCTAACACTTCACCTGACTTTACTTCAAAGTTGATATTTTCAAACTTGCCCTTTCGGCTTAAGTTGATTATTTTGATGAGCGTTTTACCAGTAGTATTTTCGGTTTTCGGGAAAATATCTTCAATTTCTCTACCGACCATCATTGAGATGAGGTCTTTAATGGCTAATTCCTGCGCAGATTTTGTAGCAATGTATTGCCCATCCCTCAAAACGGTGATTCTATCTGAAATCTGATAGATTTCATCCATTTTATGAGAGATATAAATAATAGCCACACCTTTACTTTTCAGGTCTTTGATGATAGTGAAAAGCGTGGAAACCTCTTTATCAGAAAGCGCCGAAGTTGGCTCATCCATGATAATGATTTTGGCATTGTTTGAGATAGCTTTGGCAATTTCTACCATTTGCTTATCGGCAATACTCAGATGCTTCATTTTTGCCTTCGTATCAATATTTACATTCAGGGTTTTGAGTAATTCTCTGGTTTTTTTGTAAATACTGGTATCATCTAACCAATTATGACGATGGATTTCTTTACCTAGAAAAATATTCTGCGCAACTGTTAATTCAGGAACCATCAATATTTCCTGATGAATCATTGAGATTCCTTTTTTTAACATTTCATGAACGGTACCATGTTGTATTTCTTCTCCGTCCAGCATTATTTCGCCTGAATCGGGTGTCAATAATCCCATCAGAATCTTCATAAATGTAGATTTACCTGCACCGTTTTCACCCATCAGCGCATGAACCTCTCCCTTTTCAAGATTGAAAGTGATATTATCTAACACTCGTATTCCTGAAAAAGATTTACAGAGATTTTTTACTTCAAGGATGCTTTTCTGACTCATAGATTGAAAAAATGCTGACAAGTTACCTTGCCAGCATTATCATTTTATTGCTTTTATTTAAACAAAGTCACCGTCTACATTGGTATCTTTCCAGGATCTGGTATTAGCCGAATCAATGACTGCTTCGCATACTTTCTGGGTTTGAAGCGCCTCTTTGAAAGTCGGAGAACAAGGCGTTCCTTCTTCCAGACTTTTCAAAAAGTCTGCTACCTGATGCACAAAGCTATGTTCATAGCCAATACCTAAGCCACCAACCCACCATTTATTCATATACGGTTGGTCGCCGTCTGTTACGATAATCGAACGCCAGCCACGAACGATAGACTCGTCACGATGGTCGAAATATTCGAGGCGGTTCAAATCGTGTAAATCCCAACGGATAGAAGCATCTGCCCCGTTGATTTCAAAGGTATAAAGCGCTTTATGTCCGCGTGCATAACGTGTTGATTCAAAAAGGCCTAATGAACCATTGGCAAAGTGACAGTGAAAAATACAGGCATCATCAATGCCTACGGGTTGCACTTTACCTGTTAGCTGGTGCATACGCTCTTTCACGAACGTTTCAGTTACTGCCGAAACATCGGTAATGGCACCATTCAACCACATGGCAGTATCAATACAATGAGCCAGTAAATCTCCGGTTACACCTGAACCTGCCGCTTCTGAATCCATTCTCCAAAGACCAGTACCCCCTTGTGGGAGGTCAGCACTGATTGTCCAGTCCTGTAAGAAATTGGCTCTGTAATGGTATATTTTACCTAATTTGCCCGAATCAACAATTTGTTTGGCCAAGGATACAGCAGGCAATCGGCGATAGTTATACCATACAGTACTTTCTACTCCTGCTGCTTCGATAGCATCTACCATTGCCTGACCTTCTGCCAGATTACGTGAAAGTGGTTTTTCGCATAAAATCATTTTCCCTGCTTTTGCTGCAGCAATAGCGATTTCTGCATGGCTATCGTTAGGTGTACAGATATCTACTGCATCAATATCATCACGTGCAATAAGCGCTTTCCAATCGGTTTCTATTGACTCATAACCCCATTGGTCGGCAAAGGCCTGCACTTTTTCGGCATTTCTTGAACATACTGCCTTTAAAACAGGTGTATATTCCAATTCCGGAAAAAAGTTCGGAACACGGTTATAGCCATTGGAGTGGGTTCTTCCCATAAAACCCGTTCCTATTAATCCTATTCTGAGTTGTTTCTTTGTTGACATTGTTTAAGTTTTAAAATACTTAAGTATCAGATTAAATTTAGCTCATTGGGTTAAATCATCGGTATAGAGTAAAATAATGAATATATTATCCCTACGGGATATTTGACTCTAAAGAATGTAATGTTACTACCGATATGTCGTCCCTACGGGACTAAAATTATAAAGTTCATCATCTTTATATCCCGTAGGGATAATATATCGGTAGAGAAAATTACCAGAAAAGGCTCTAAGTCCCGTAGGGACGGTATATTAAAATCCTTTAATTATATTTTACCCAATGAATTTGATTATATGCGTTCTTACAAAAACAAATTAGATAAAGCGGTATCTAAGCAAAGCCAGATACTAATTTTATTCCACCCATCCGTGTGCCTGACGCACTTTTATCATCGCAGCCAGAATATCATTCCATGTTTTTTGTTGGGTCATTACATCATTGGCAAACATACAGCCATCCCAACAGATATGTTTGAATGCCTTGGTAAGTACCCCCGAATCATCACGAAGCCAATATCCTGCATCATGCGTAATGTCTAATTTACCATTTGGGTCAGTTGCCTGACAATGGCGACCTGTTTTATCATGCGAACCTGTTCCATGAACAGTACCATCATTCTGAGCAACGTGGAAATCAATTGTCCACGGACGAAGAGCATGTGTCAGTTTTTTTAGCCCCGCAAGGAATGTTTCTCTATCGCCCCATTGAAAATCTTCAGGGAGGATACGGGCTTCCGGTGCATTATAACCTAATAAGTATAGTGTTGTATGCGACATATCAGCCTGGAAACCGATATTCGGGCGGCCAACAGCTTCTAAAGTGTCAAGCATGGCTGTCCATGAATGCATACCACCCCAGCAGATTTCACCTTCCGCAGCTAATTTTTCGCCATAATCGGCTGCCACATCACAAGCTTCTCTGAAAGTCTCCGCAATCAGTTTTGAATTGCGAACCGGGTCAGCAGCCCAATTACCTACACTGCTTGCCGAGTCGATTCTGACAATGCCATGTGGACGAATACCCATTGCACGCAATTTCTGACCGATTTCACAAGACTTACGCACCATTTCTACAAACTGTTTGCGTTCATCTACTGAACCCATCGCAGGGCCACCCCAGATTGGCGCAACCAGACTTCCTATTTCAAGATTATGTTTGGCAACTTTATCGGCTAATCTTTTTACTCCATCATCTGATGTGTCTAAATCATAATGAGGGTCGAAAAGACCTAAATCAACACCATCGAATTTTACACCATCTACTTCAGCCGCTGCTGTCATTTCAAGCATGGCATCCAATGAAATAGGTGGCTCTGAATCAGGCCCTTTTCCTACAATACCGGGCCAGGTAGCGTTGTGAAGTTTGGGATAATTATTTTCCATTTATGTAATAGATTTTGTTTGGATTATTTCTGTTTTATATCACTAAATCAGGATTATTCGGGCCAAAATGTTTGAGCATCACAATCGGGTCGCAAGATGAATGGTTGCTTATTACAACACCTTCCATAGCCGCTTTTTCTGTAATAAAGAATTCATCATTCGTCAACTGTCCGTAACGGATTAACGAAGGTGTTTCAATATTCCAGACACCCATTTTTCCATGCCCCTGCATCATAATAATACCATAGGCTGCACTATCTTTAATAGTTACTGTTTGCCCCGGCAAAATCGTTAATTCTTTAGCAGAAAACGCTTCCGAGCGATAACACACCCAATTTTCGATATAGCCTTCAGCCTCCATTTCGGCTACGGGTTTCACAGGTCTTGGTGCCATGAAACGGGTCTCTAAAAGATTCGGATTTGTATTCAATTCCCAGTCAATGACACCCATCAACTGGTCATAATTACCAATCTGGTCAGGAGGAGTACCATTCCACAATAATTCTTCCGGAATAATCGCTTCGTTTACCAGCGATTGATACATCGCAAATACATCTGATGCTTTCTGCGGTTCATAGGTACACATACTTCCCGGGGCGTGAAGCATTCCCGGAGGAACATCCCAACCAGTTCCCGGAATCAATGGAAATGCCTGGGAGAACATCGTTATTTTGTTGTCTCCCTTCGTGAAATTCATTAGGCATTCTTTGATTTGCTCTTTGGTTGTACCCGGAGCAATGCCAAAAAATGTATAAGGGAAATCTCCACCATGATTATTTAATTGAGGTGGGAAATAGTATGCCTCAGGTTTACCCAATTGTCCTATTTTGGCAGCTTCTTCGTCATTATGGTGAATATGATGCGGCAATGGCCCCATATTATCAAAGAACTTAGAGTACATCGGCCAGCTTTTATATTCATCCCAAAGGCGGCTTCCGATTATTTCAGCGCCTAGCTCATCAATCGCATCTTTGAGTAATACTCTCTCTCCTTCGTTTAAAACAACAAAGCTCAATCCTTCATTTTCTCCTGTCAGAGGGCCGTTTTTTGCCGGTGTGGTTGATGATAGCCAGCGCTCATCAATACCGCCACGTACGCCACCTAATACGTAATAATCATCCGGGTGTAATTTTATTCTTCGTCCGGGAACACAAAATGAACGAGGAACCCAGGTAGGAGCTAATCGTAAAATACCTTGTCCTTGTTCTAATGCTTTTTGTGCTGTACTTAAATTTGACATAATGTAAGATTGGGGTTGAATGTATTTTGTAGGTTTAAATTTCTATAGCGTTTATTTCTAAATCGAATATCCGGGTTTCTCGTGGATTCAGGAAAATCAGCTCTTTATTGGCTCTTGCCTGTGCCTGTCCTATCGGAGCATTTGTGGCAGGTTCTATGCCTGTTACATACTCGCCTTTGCCCCAATGCTGCCAGTTTATTAAATTGGGTAATTCGTTTTTATTGAATTTTATTTCAAGTTTCAGGCCGATTCCGGCATTGTATAGCCCACAAGTACATTGACCTGCTTCGTTTGCTGTCGGGTCAATAAATACTACTTCTTCGCCAGTACCCAGATGGTTGTCAATTGGTGCAGGGCATTTCTTGAAATCGTTTCCTTCTTTGAAGATGCTGGCATTTTCGTGGCCGAAACGAGGTTGCCATTTGCCTTCCCACAAAATTTCTGTGCCTTCATCAACCAGCGGATAACCGAAATTGAAATGATATAACAACATCAGTGGGGTAGGAGTATTGCCACGATTGATTACTTCATCATGAATTCTGATAGTAGATTCACCTAATATTCCTGAAATCGTTCTTCGTAGCTCTAAACTTGGCCCAAATACTTTTGTTTCCTTGATGATTCCGGTAATACTCATTTCCATTCTGCCTGCAAGCGGGTCGGGTTGAATAATTGACTCTATTTCTGCAGGAGTATTTGAGATTTGACCGTGAATACCTCTTTCACCAAATTCATCTTTTTCCGGTCCGCCAATGTGTGAAAGCCCGCAGGTAGTGAGCAATCCACCTCCAAAGGTTCTGAGCCAGTCAATTCCTTTGTCTGATTGAGGTTGCGGAGAAGTGAAACCTCCGTGACTAAGCCATGCCAGACTATGCTGATTATAGAAGGCATCGGCAATGTCCATTCCCCTGTCAAAAATAACTTTGTATCTTAATCCGGTTCCGGTATTTATCCAGGCAATTCTATTTCCACGCCCTAACCCATTGTCTAAAATAGATGTTTCGATACCACCAAGCTGAGCCGGATTCGAGATTTTATCTTTCCAGCCTGATAGTGAGGACTCTACTTTTTTTTCATCATTCATACTTCTGATACTTTTCTTTAATGCTCTAAAGCATTACGAGGGCATTTGGATAATTGACTATTCTTTATTTTTAATTGTTGGTGTATTTTCTTGTTCAATACAAATGAACAAAGGTCTTTCATACACTTGTTTAGAATAGTTTGTGTTAAAAAATAATCAGATTATAATTGTTTCAATCTCAGATTACGGTATTGCACTTTCATCGGTGGCCCTACATGAACCTGCACACCCAGAATCCCTTTTGATTTTCCGTTTATTAAATCATTGTCTGTTACATCACTCATTAAAATATCATTTATATAGTGCTGTAAACGGTTCCCTTTTATAACCAGATGAAAAGTGTTCCAATCCTCACTTTTAATTTTAGTTTTCAGTGCTTCATTTTCTCCTAAACTTCCTGTTACCTTACGTTCAGTCCAGGCATTTTTTTGCACTTTTGCTCTTACATCTTCCGGTTTCATATTACTTTGCGGATTGATACTTGCAATTTCCCCACGATAAGCTAAGGTTGTGCGCCCACGCTCTTCATAATTCTGACCCGTATAACGATTTGCTCCGTCTATATCGGCTTGGTAACCTCTCAAAGCATAAGGTATATCAGCTAGTTTTTCACTACGATAGTTAATGCCCGAGTTTCCTTTTTCTGTGATATTAAATTCACCTTTCAGTTCAAAATCAGCTGGTTGTCCACCTGTCCAGGTGATGAATGAGTTGGTTTTGAGGAGGGTTTCAGGCGTAATTTCTCCGACCAGATTACCATTTTCTACCCGCCAGTATTTTGTGTCTCCTTCCCAGCCATTTAGGGTTTTTCCGTCGAAAATAGACTTAAAACCTTTTTCGCCGGAGCCCGAATTTGATACTTTACAACCTGTTAGCAAGATAATGAAAAGTAAAATTACTTGGCTGAGTTTTGAAATATTTTTTGTTTTCATTGTATTTTTTTGTTTTTCGGAAATATTTAAGCGTGACACACGTGTTTAACTGTGTGCCACGCCCTAAATCTTCAATTATTATTTTTGTGATTCAGCTTTTGCTTTAAACATCGGATTGTTTTGATTACCACCCGACATCAAATAAGCCATCAGGTCTTTAAACTCTTCCTCATTCAGACTATTGATTAAGCCCTGAAACATGATTGAAACACTGGATGTCTTTTTAGAGATAACATTCTTTTTCAATACTTTTTCAAGGGTTTCAGGCGAATACGGGTTCTGAGAAACGTAATAGGCAGTTTTGTCTTCATTTACCAGACGGCCCATAATTGAATTGCCGTTTTTTAAACTAAACTGCGTGGCAGCGTATTGGTCTGAAACCGCTTTGTTCGGGTCAACGATGGCTTCCAGCATATCTTTCGCTGAGAATCTTGTACCCAGCTGCGTCAAATCTGGTCCGGTTGCACCACCTTCTCCTTTCATGGTATGGCAGGCTTTGCAGGTAGTAGCGGTAAACATGGCTTTCCCTTGCTCAAAGTTACGCCCTGTGAGCCCTTGCTCTATTAAAGGAAGCCCATTTTTTACGGTCCAGTTACGGCCGGGTCCTTTCGGATAGGCTGATGAAACTAAATCATTACCTGATTTGCTCAGCATTTCAGCGCCTGAAAGTTTATCGAAATAATCTTTTTTGGCATCAGGCACATTTTTTAAGGCTAATTTACGTGATCTGTCGATAAATCCTACGTAACTGCGGCCACCTTTGTATTTAAAAGCATCATTAAACCATTTGAAGTAAGTATCCTGCTCTTCCGGAGTCCAACCTGTTTTTGCCATTGTCAAAGTATTGGCATAATAGGTATGCTGTGCAGGAGGAATATTTGCAAGCATGGCTGCAATATCACCACCATATTGTGAACTTCTCAGAATCAAATCGCTTGATGCCGTTGCGGTTTCCTGCATGAGTGCATTGGTGCCAGGCTCTTCTTTGATTTTCATTAAAGCCAATGTTTTCTTAATGGCACTTGGCTCATCTAAATAATGCAGCAATTTACTCAACGAACGATTCAATTGTGCCGAATTTGCCGGATAAAGCGGATTCAGATACGCCACTACTTTAGGTTTGATTGTGGCATCCGGTTGGCCCATTCTTAAAAAGGCTAATTCAAAAGCACGGTATACATCTAATTGTTGGGCTTCGTTCAGGGCTTTTGCGTTTATATTCAGCAATGCGCTCAGAATTTCGTTTTGCTTATCATTCTTACCCATGCGTATCAACGAAATAAGTGCTTGCGTTGAAGCTACAGGGTCTTTTTCTTTCAAAGCTAAATCCTGCCATTCGGCTACTGGTTGATGCTCAATTGCTAAACGGGCAGCATAACGGATAAACCTGTCCGGACTTTTCAATTGTGGCCAGGCTGTTGCCACTGCATCTTTGTTAGGCCCGTCTACATGGAATTTCTCCAGATTTCTTCTTAAGCTATTAGCGGCATTAACCGGAGCTGCGGCAACCGGAGCTGTGCTTTCAGTACCTGTGTAATAAACTCTATATAAATCAGACTCCAATCTACGGCCACCTGAAAGGAAATATAAAGCGCCATCCGGGCCGATAGCTCCATCAGTCAATGGCAATGGCAGGCCTGATAAAAATTCTTCTCTCGTTGCGGTAAATGATGAGCCCGCAGGTTTCAGATTAATGGCATGCATAATCCCAAAACTCCAGTCGAAAGCCAATAAGGTGTTTTTGTATCTGGCCGGGAATTTAGCATCTTTCAAATGCAATAAATTGGTAGGCGAACCTTGTCCGATATTGATAACCGGTGGTAGATTGTCAGCGAAAGTAGGCGACCATTTACTGTTTCCTGTTCTCCATCCAAACTCACTGGCACTTGTGGCATGACAAATACGGGTAGGGCGATACCAGGGCAAACCAAAGTCCCATTCCATATCTGCATCGTAAACAAACAAATCACCGTTAGCATCAAAAGCCATATCAAAGGCATTCCTATAACCTGCACTTACTAATTCCCAGTTTTTGCCTTCCGGGTCAGTGTGGGCAATCCATCCTCCGGGAGCCATGCGGTCGTTGGCGTGTCCACGGGGGTCTTTTATTAGTGGAAATAAATTATCTTCTTTCCAGTTTGATGGCAAGCGGTATGAATCCATCGGAGGCACATCAGTATGATTTCCTGAAATCACATATAATGATTTTTTGTCAGGAGAATAAATAATGCTGTGAGGGCCATGTTCGCCATCACCGTTCATTTCTTTCAGCAGTGTGATTTTGTCAAACTGGTCGTCGTTGTTGGTATCTTGCAAGCGGTAAAGGCCACTTCTTCTCGGAAACACTCTGTTATTTTTGTTGTTGTTTATCATCACGTACAGGCTGTTAAAAGCGTATAACAGACCATGTGCATAACCCATACCGGTTGTATCAATGTTGGGGCTGATACCAATCTGAAGTTTTTCAACCTCAACCTTTCCATTAGAGCCGATGGCAGGGATTTTCAGACGGAATAATTTTCCGTATTGGTCAGACGCAATCATCCGGCCTTTATCGTCGAAGGTCATTGAAACCCAAGAGCCCTGGTTGTTCTCTGAAGGGCTATAAAGATGTTGGGCTGAAAAACCTTCTGATAATTTCAGTTTTTTAATTTTCGGGTCATCATTATCTGATGTGGGAGGTGGCGGATTTCTCAGAATTGTAAAGGAAGCGGCTAATACTAAAGCCGCAAACCCTAAGGAGAGTTGAATAGTTCGTTGATTGGATAACATGTTTTTCATAAGTTAAGGCGTAAAGTAAGAACTTTATAGATACTGCATAAGTATGGAAATAAATCAATAAGTGATGAAATATGAGGTACTAATATTGCTTCAAAACGAATCTAAGCTTGTTTTAGTACCCCTATTTTATACCTTAATTACATTCATTTTTTACTTATGCAGTTTATAAATCATCTTTTAGCTAAATCAGAAATGAGGTGATAGCGCTGCTTCATCAGCCGGTAATCCATAAAGTACTGTAATATTAGTAAAGGCGTTGCCACGCACTGTTGCGCCTTCCGGATAATAATATGCTACCGGATTTGCTTTGATTCTATTACCATAAGCAGTAATAACCTCAACAGCAGTGCCTGTGCGTACTAAGTCGAACCAACGTTTGTTTTCAAACGCCAACTCACTTCTGCGGTCCTGATAGATTTGTGCTCTTAAATCGGCCTGGGTAGTTGTTGTTGCCTCTGGTAATCCTGCACGTGTACGTACCTGATTAAGGTATGGTAATGCTTCTGCGCCTTTACCTTGCTCCATCAATGCTTCAGCTAAAAATAAAAGAGCCTCTGAATAACGATAAATCGGGAAGTTATTGCCCGTATTACCATGTAAAGAGTGTGCTTTTGCAAATTTTTTGTTATAAGGGAAAACTTTATTAGCTCTCAGGCTACCACTGATAGTAACATAAGCAATAGTGGCATCTTTTCTTTTATCACCTGCTTCAAACGAATTAATTAAATCAGGCGTTGGAGCACCGTTTCCTTCGCCGGTCAATGGTTGAGGATTTGATGTTTCAGTGATTGGTTTTAATTCTTCCGGACTCATCGGGCGTGGCAGGTAGTTATAAATAATAGCGCCATTGTAGCCGGATGCTCCTTCCTGAAACTGTACTTCAAACATAGATTCTATGTTATTTTTGTTTCCGGTGGTTGTTGAAAATGCATCCTTGAAATCCGGCATCAATTTATATTCGCCACTTGTCACTATTTCTTTCAATAATTTTTCTGCTTCTGCCCAGTTTTTCCGCACCATATACACATTCGCTAATAACATTCTTGCAGTTCCTGAGGTAACTCTGCCTGCTTCCTGCTTCGATTTTGGTAATAGTCCGGTAATAGCAGCACTCGCATCTTTAATGATTTGTGCATAAACTGCATCAACCTCTGACAATGCTATAGCTGCTTCCTGACGGTTAGTTACAGGTGTTAGATGCAAAGGCACCTTACCAAAGTAACGCACTAATTCGAAATAGGCATATGCCCTTAAAAACTGCGCCTGTCCTTTCAGATTATTTTTAGAATCTGCATTAAATTCAACTTTATCAATCGCAGCCATAATCTGGTTGGCACGGGCAATGATTTGATAATCAAGGCGATACTGATTCAGTACGTGGGTGTTTGAAGTAACTCCATTGGCGGTTGGTACTGCAAAGTCAGCAATATCTTCTTGTTGCTCAGTGGCACCGAAAAGGATATTTCTATAGTAATAAGCGTTATCTGAGTGCATTTCGCCTAAAAGCCATGCACGATCGTTCACAATAGCACGCAAAGGCACATAGGTGGCATTAACTGCCTGCTGAAAATCAGCTTCTTTGGTGAAAAATATGGCGGTACTAAGGTTCGTTTCCGGGACAACCGTCAAAAAGTCTTTGCAACCCGTTAACCCAACGAACATAAACAATGCTGTTATTATTATCTTTTTCATTATCTTAATGATGTTTACGTTAATTAAAAGTTCAAGTTTATGCCAAGTGTGAAAGTTCTTGGAACCGGATAGTTCGAGAAATCAATACCCTGGCTAAGGTTTCCACCATTACCGTTTCCATCACCTTGTGCCGATGTTTCCGGATTTGGCCCACCCCAGTATTTGGTGAATACATACAACTGTTGAACTGAGCCGTAAATACGAGCTGATTTGAATATTTTATTAGCTTTAGGAATTGTATAACCAATTGTTACGTTTTTGATGGTAAAGAATGAAGCATCAGCAATAAAACGGCTGTTCATCCAGTCTCTTTCAATACCTGTTACATTACCACCACCAACGGTAGTTCCGTACATTCCTTTTCCGGGATTCGACACTGAGCGGAAACGATATTTCACACCTTCAACCAGGTTAAATACACCATCAAGGTTGGCAGTACTATAAATATGGCGAACTAATAATTGATTGCCTTGCGAGCCAGAGCCTACGATGCTCGCATCCCAGTTGCCATAAGAGAAATTATTGACGATACCATAAGTGAATTTAGGGAAAGGATTACCCATGATTACCCTGTCATCAAAATCACCACCGTTGGTAATAATACCATCACCGTTCTGGTCAGTCAGTTTGATACTACCTACTACCGAACGACCTGGTACCTGTGGAGAGTTTTTCAAATCTTCGGCATTCAGATACATTCCTTGCGAAATATGTCCGTAGAATTGTCCGAACGGATAACCAACTTTAGTGATGTGGAAAGTACCATATACACGGTCGATACCATCTGCCAGGGCAATTACTTTGTTACGGTTAATTGAAATGTTTGCGTTAGTACTCCATTTGAATTTCCCGGTTGTATTTTTAGTGTTCAAAGCAAACTCATGCCCCCAGAACTTAATCTCTCCGATATTATCGTTAAAGTTACCAAATCCTGCCTCCTGAGCGATTTGCACACTATAAAGAAGGTTTGTAGTACGTTTTGTATAATAGTCATATACAAACGTGATGCGGTCATTGAATAAACCTAAGTCTAAACCGAGGTCTAATTGTTTGGTTGTTTCCCAACCCAGATTATTGTTTGCCAATGTTGTTACAACTGCACCCGGCCCTACCGTATTTCCGAAAACGGCATTCACTGTATTATTTATCAAGGCATAAGGTGTGTAGTTACCAATATTATTGTTACCAATTACACCATAACTTGCTCTGATTTTTGCAAACGAAATTTTAGGTATTGATTTGATGAATTCCTCATCTGAAAGAACCCAACCCGCTGAAACTGATGGGAAAGTACCCCATCGGTTGTTAGAACCAAAACGTGAAGAACCATCACGACGAACAGCCGCTGTTAATAAATATTTACCTTTATAGTTATACGTTAGTCGTGAAAGAACAGAAGTCAAAGCCCATTCCTGTACGGAGCTGTTTGTTCCGCCACGGTTAACGTTGATAGCACCCTGAATTGTCGGAAGGCGGTCATCAGCATAAGTATCAGCCTGAATACGTGTGCCTTCCTGACGGAAACTTTGTTGTGAAAACCCTGCCAGAATCTCAAAATTATGGTCGTCGTTGATAGTTTTAGTATAAGTAGCAAGGTTTTCATTCAGCCATGTCAGGCTTTCCAGATTCTGGCGTATCGAAACTGCCGTTGTCGGAATCGCCACGTTGATTGCACTTGTGGCAGTTGATGGGTTGAAGAAGAAAAACTTGGTACGGGCCATCTCCACATTGAAAGTTGATTTCAATGTCAAACCTTCTACTGGTTTATACTGGATGTAAGCATTTGATATTAAATTGGTAGTTGAGGTTTCATTCACCAATTCTTCGGCAGCCCTTACCCAGTTAGGATAGGCAAAGATATTTCCGGTGCTTGCCGGGAATTTGTTGAATAAAGTCAGGGTTTTGCCATCAGCTTCATAAATAGGCATTATCGGCCATGTATGTAAAGCATTAAACAAAATCCCTGTTCCTCTGTCTCCGTCAGTTCTTGGGGTATTATCAAATACATATTGCGGCGCAATATTAAAACCAAGCGTTACTTTGTCAGAAACATCATATTCTGAGTTCATTCTTAATGAATATCTTTTGTATTCATTATTCAATACAACCCCTTGTTGATTAAATACGCCACCTACGAACGAAGTTCTTGATTTTTCCCGGTTTGATGTCACCGTCAGATTATAGCTTTGTACGGGAGCTTTTCTTAATAAAGCATCATACCAGTCATTGTTTTTATCTCTGTATTGTGAAGGATTCTGAAATTCAACCGGTACTGCCTGACCTGCATCTTCATAAGACTCTTTCTTGAATTGTGCAAATTCTTCAGCGTTAAGCATTTTGATACGGCCCCTCATCGGAACCTGCTGTATGCCTGCAAAAGTACTGAAAGTTACGCTGGTACCCGCTGATTTGCCTTTTTTAGTGGTAATCAAAACCACACCATTGGCAGCTCTTGAACCATATAATGAAGTAGAAGATGCATCTTTCAGAATCGAAATATCTTCAATTTCATCAGGGTTCATGGCACCAATATCACCTGTAATCGGGAATCCGTCAATTACGTACAGAGGATCGCTACCAGCTGAAACCGATAACTGCCCACGAATACGTATGCTCATTCCTTGTCCGGGTTTTCCGGTGGTCTGATTAATTTGTACGCCAGCCAATTGACCTTGAAGTTTTTGCCCGATTTGAGATACCGGAATATCTTTTATCTCTTTGGCTCCAATGTTTTGTACCGCACCAGTTACATTCTTTTTTAACTGACTACCATAACCTACTACAACGACTTCTCCCAATAGTTTTTCGTCGAGTTCTAAAGTTACATTAATTTCAGTTTGATTACTTACGGTTACCTCTTTGGCTGTAAAACCAACAAAACTGTAAACTAAAACTGAGCCTTTCGCAGCATCAATTTTATAAGTGCCGTCAACCCCTGTCTGAGTTCCTTTCGTTGTTCCTTTTACTGAAACGCTTACCCCGACTAATGTGGCTCCGTCAGAACCCGTAACAGTACCCTTTATCTGTGAGAAAGCAAAGGATGAACAGAATAGCATCAGCAAGCAGACTGTTCCGATTGCGTAAATCCTATTCAGGTGAATAGTAAATTTGGACTTCATAAATACGCTCGATTTAGGATGAATAAAAGTAGATATTGTTATAAAAAAGTAAACATTCCGAGTTTTTTTATAAAATTATCTATTTTCGAATCCTAAAGTATCCTGTACTCTTCTGTTTGTGGCAAAAACAATTATATTATTTATTGAAATATTGCTATCATATATTAAGCTTATAGATAGAGGTTTTAGTAAGAAATTATTGAAAAAGGGTGTGTGAAAGGAAAATTCGCTTATTTGGATTGATTGCGCTTATCATTATATATGAGGTGAGAAGAGGCTGTAACTTTTAACCGATAATAATAGCAAGATGACTGAATAATGAAAACATCAAAATGCTGATGATTGTGTTCTATAAATTATTTTGAGTTTATTTCAGTGATTCTCAAGGCAATATAGGGTTTCAAAGGCAAGCTGATTTTTTGTTTTTCTTTGTCTAAAATCCGATAATCGTCTGGTTCGGCGGCTTCAAAAATTATGTTGGAAGTTGAAATGGTCATATTCCATGTATCAAGAATCTCTACCTTATATTTAGTGCCGGGTGCCGGACGTGCGTAATTGGCATTCTTATGAGGTAAATCGAAAGTCCATTGTTCAGGTATCTCTTTACCGAAATAAATGATGTAGGTGCCTTTTCCGTTGGTTGCGGTTTTGAAATCCCGACTGACATCTGCCATTTCCAAAGTTCCGGTTTCTTCTAGTATTTTCCTTATAAAAGCTATTCTCTTCCAACTTGTGCCTTTAAATTTTCCTCCCTTTGCCCAAAAAATAGTGTCACGGTTATCCTTAAAAATAAAAGATTCTCCGTGAGTCACATAAGTACCCCCAATGAGCCCCATCCAGAATAAATGATTCATTTCTTCGGCACTGTATCTTCCCCATCTTGATTTCAGATTGCCTTCATATCCTACTTCATCAAAAATAACTGGTTTTTTATAGATGTTACGAACCATCGATGCGCCTCCCCGATTAATTACAGGTGATTCGTCCTGAATGGAAGCATGGGTGATTTCAGGCAGCCAGTAATTAAAGTATTGGGCTGTACTACCATGAATTGAACGTAAATGATGGTAGGGGTCTGCTTTGGCTACTGCTTTGAGTAATACTTCCCAGTCTCTTTCGGTCTTGCTTTTTACATAATCATATTCATTGGCCAGAGACCACCACACATTACGAAAAGAAGCAAGGCGTGCTACTAAGTATCTGATATAATTAAGATTGGCCTCCATAGGCATTTCGTCGAAACCCCACCTTCCTTTGTCATAAGGATGAAAAAGTATTAAGTCTGCTTCGATGCCTAAATTCCTTAAATCATCAATTCGTTTTTCTAATTTCTGAAAGAAAAGAGGGTTAAACCGGCTGAAATCCCAGATTCGGACTTCATTTCCTTTGGCATCTTTTTTAATCTCTCTAATAGCATAAGGATAAATTGAAGGTTCTTCTTTTACCAGTTCATAGTTTTTCGGGAATACACACATCCGGATTTTATTGAAACCCGAATTTTGTAAAGATTTTAATGTTTCTTCCTGAATATCATCTGCCATGTGGGTCCAGGCATAGGCAGTTGTTCCCAGCGGGAAAAAGGCGGTGCTATCGGCGTACTTGAAATGAAAGTTTTGTGAAACCCGGACAACGCCATAATTTTTCAAGGAGGCTTTTATACATTCAAACTCCCCTTTCTTATTGTTTAGATCGCTCAATGTACTATGGGTACTGTATTTCCAGATACCCGTTTTTTCAGGCATAAACCGGATACAATACTGATTATCACCATCATAAAAGCCGGAGATAGTGATAGTAGTATCTTTATGGGTGAAAGTAGCAGATAAGTAATTATCAGTAAAGCTATTCTTATCCGAATGGTTAGACAATCTTATTTCAAAGCGAGACCATTGCTCAATCTTTTGTTGAGAAAAACCAGTTTTACCACTCAAAAAGAACCACAAACTGAATAAGACTATTTTTTTTGGCCCCTTCATCTCATTAATTTCTTGTTAATGTAAAAAGTATATTGTTTAATCCACACTTAGAGATGCCATAAAGCAGAAACAATTTCTGTACATCCGGACCCTTGAAAACCCATCGCTTTTTTCCGGTGGGTGATAGGGTAGTGGGTTTGAACTCTGTTTATAATTCTTTTAATGTTTGTTTCTATTATTTTAAACGGACGGACTAAGTCTATAATTTTGGTCGAACCGGGCTTATATAATAGTTCTTAAATGCTGTACCGTGGCTGATTTCACAACACTTTTACGCATGAATATTATATGGAATAGTCTGCCAATTTACTAATTAAAATCACTTTCCTGAAACAAAACAAAAAGAAAGCAGAAGGAATAAAATGCAGATAAAGGAAAATACTTGACAAATGATTTTTTACTTTTACTTTCGCAATCAAAAATAAGTCAAAGTATTTATTTAAAAAATTATAAAACCATCAGATAGTGAAAAAAGCCATTCTCTGTTTACTTAATAAATCAAAACTATGCCTGTTTTGCATATCATTCTTCGGAATGTTATTGCTTAATAATATAGCAACAGGACAGTCAAAACCCCGGACAATTGTTACGACAGATGGCGAGATAGACGACGTGGATTCATTCATCAGAATGTTGCTATATGCCAATGAATTTAAAATAGAAGGATTGGTTTATAGTAGCTCTATGTGGCACTACAAAGGTGACGGCAAGGGAACTAAGTTTGTTTCTGAAATGGCTATGACCAAGAACATGTATAAAGAGAAAACTGATCTCCGCTGGCCCGGTGTTACATGGATGCAGGATTTGATTGGCGCCTATGGAAAAGTGTATCCGAATCTAATCTTACATGATAAATCTTTCCCTACGCCCAACTCGCTTCTGGAAATGATAAAAGTGGGTAATATTGATTTTGAAGGGGAGATGGAGAAAGTGACGGAGGGGTCGGAGTTTATTAAAGCCAAACTACTTGATGCAACAATCGAACCTATCTACCTGCAAGTTTGGGGTGGTACAAATACAATTGCAAGAGCATTGAAATCAATAGAGGAGCAATATAAAAATACCCATCAATGGCCACAGATTTATGCAAGAGTGTGTAAGAAAGCCATTATTTATGCGATTCTGGACCAGGACGCAACTTATAAAAAGTATATCGCCCCGAACTGGAAAGACCTAAAGGTTTTTTATAACGCAAGCCAGTTCTGGTGCCTTGCTTATCCATGGAAAAAAGCTGTTCCTCAATCTCAGCATTATTTGCTGGAGGGGAAATTTATGGGTGATGAAATCATAAATAATCACGGACCCCTTACCAAAATGTATTATAGCTATGGCGACGGGCAGAAACAGGAAGGTGACGATGAGCACATACACGGTGATTTGAGTAAAATTAAAACAGGACAATGGGGTGCGTTTGGTAAATACGATTTTATATCAGAAGGAGATTCACCTTCCTATCTGCACCTGATTGATGTAGGACTCGGAAACATCCGGAACCCTGCCTATGGTGGTTGGGGTGGCAGATTGAAGCAATCGGCCGATAATCCGAATCGTTGGGAAGACGGGAAAGATGTGGCGGATTATAACCCTTTCACACAGAAAATGGACTTGACCTATCCTCAGACCAGATGGATAGAGCACATTCAATTAGACTTTGCCTCTCGTGCAGATTGGTGTGTAAAAGACTTTAAAAATGCTAATCATGCTCCAAAAATTTCAGTAAAATCCGGAAACGCTATTAAAGCCAAAGCAGGCACAAAGGTTCAGATTGCGGCTAGTGCCAAAGACCCTGATAAGGACAATGTGAATTTCAGCTACTGGCAATACAAAGAAGCCGGAACGGCAACAGGAGAAGTTGAAATAACAAAGAAAACCAATGGAACTGCCGAAATAACATTGCCTTCTACATTAAAAAGCGGAGACACCGTTCATATAATTGTTGAGGGGAAAGATGAGGGTATTCCCGCATTAACACGCTATCAGCGGGTGATTATAACGGTTTTGTAGCTTAAATCATTAAGCGTATAGTCGATACTGAAAGAGGTTTCTCAAATAATGGGAAACCTTTTTGATTTTACAATCGGAATTCATTTTGTTGGGCTTCGCTTTTAGCCAAAAGCCTTTTTTCTTTATCCTTTTTTCTCCGCTCCATTTCGTAAGCATCAATGCGTTCTTTATTCAGCTTACGATACTCTTTGCAATATGCCTTCATTTCGTCCCGGTGTTGCTCGGCATATGCTCTGGAAGTCTGGTTTAATTTCTCTCTGTTTTTTTCTCTATACCTTTTCTGATATTCTCTTTGATAGTCGGTATTTTTCATAGTTATACTGATGTGGCAAAAGTCTTGTTTCGAATTCAAAAATAGCTAATTTTATAAATTATCATAGTGTTTTCTGTTTTTATTTGTCGGAGTTTGCGGATTTCCACAGGCCAGTCACCTACGATGACTATATGTTGATTATTCCTTCTTCATAATGTAAATTATTCCCCCTCCTGATTAATTAAAACACAGGCAAAATTTAGCCGGAATCACTGCTTTTTGATTACTTTTGTTGTTCTATCCTGTTATTCTTATAAAAAAGCTATCCAACATTATTTTCAATCCTCTTTAAAACAGTTTATGGTCTTAAGAATATTTTCATTCGGATTTTTGTGTACAACATTAATCCTTAACTCTTTCGGGCAGGATAAAAAGAAACCTGAGAGCAACCGCTTCACCAAGGTAGTATTAGCACAACGTCTTGAAGAACCCATGCAGTTTCAGATTCTGAAAGATGGCAGGGTATTGTATGCCGAAAGAAAAGGCAAGCTAAAAGTATATGACCCCAAAACCGGAAAATTAAGTCTGGTAGCACAATTTGATGTCAGTA
>CALRLS020000016.1:0-23998 GCA_943368815.1 Cyanobium sp. NIES-981 | reverse complement strand
GAGAGTAATTTGAAGCTCTTTCGCACAAAATATTTCCTTTTAACCTTTGTTCCAATGCATAGACTACAATATTAATATATGCTGAACTATTATATTGATAATGTTTTGAAATTGAACCTGAATCTACTGTTGCTGAAACTGAATTATATAGGGCAAATTCAGATTGAACTGCATTTTTTACAATATTCCTAAGTTTGTATTTAATAAATATAGGGTTGTCAGCCTTAGAAAGATAAAAATATACAAAGCCTATTGCAAATCCTGTCAAGGTAAAAATAATGAGTACTGGTCTAAATAAAGAGAGTATTTTAAGTCTGGGCAGTCCATTAACATTATTAGTTTCGTTAATAATATCGTTCAACTCTTCCACATTTCTTTGATTAATATACGTAATTGTATCTTTAATTATTCTTAACTTAAATTTAGTTTTTATACTTGGTAAAAAGTTTTCAGCTAACAAACAAAAAACAGGAATAAATATAAAAAAAACACCTAAAAACATAAAAAATGCTGTGTGTTCATGAAGTGGGTGAATATGAAAATTAATCCCAATATAATTGGAAATACTACTAAATCTCACAATCCCCTCAATCGTAATTAAGGCAATTCCTACAGTATTTAAACGCTTATGATAATTTTTATATAAGTAATAGAAAGAGGTCAAAGTAGACCCAATTATAATAAATATTATAAATACGAATAATATTTCAGGAACATGAAATACCTCTTTTGTAAATGTATAGTATAAGTCAATAATATTTGTTATTGTTAATAAACTTAATACTAAATGACTTAATACTGTAAAAGAAAAAATGTAAATAACATTGAAAAGCCAGTCTTTACAAACGCTTATTTCATTCAAAGCATCAATATCTTTCTTTCTAGTGTGTAATAAATGGTCAAAGAGAAAAAAATAAGAAAAAATAAGAAACCTATAATAGAATAGTTCATAAAAAATACCGGAGGAGCCACTTAAAATAAGACATACAAAACAATATAAACTTGTATAAAAAAACAATGGCTTGTATTTTAGAATTAATCGAGATGTCTCTTCGTCAATATAGTTACTTTGCCAAATGTCTGTTTGCTTATTTAATCCATTTTTAATTCCAATAATCCATTTTGAAAATTGATTGAAGACTTTTGCAATTAGTCCATGAAAGACTGCATTAATTAGGTTATGAAAACGAGTATCTGGTAAGTCCTGAATGGAATAAGAAATTATAAAACGATCAACGTTTTCCACTAGAAACTCTTTATCTTTTTTATAATATGAAATCATAGGTTGAAGCAAATCTTTCAACATTTGTTCTATTGAAGTTGCTCCAATATAAACAATAGCAAAAATTTCAAACAGCGAGGTGTAAGATCCAAATTCCTTCATCAGCAAAGTTAAGTATAGGTATTTCTAAGTTAGGTATTATTTAAAATTATCCTGTCTTTTCAACTCCCACCATGAAAAAATTTAAAACGATTTCATTTAATTTCTGGGAAGTATTAGCCTTATTGAATGAACATAAAGATTTATGGTTTTCGATATCCGTCTCAATATGAAACATTGTCATATCTGCAGTAATGAAATTTACTTGTTTATTATTAAATTTCGAACTGAAAAAATCTAAGTCTTGAATTATTTCAAAATCCAAATTATTGTCTGATAATATCTTAATGAATTTTGAGGTAGTATTTTGAAGAGTCGCAAATAGTACATGAACAACAACGTCTTTTTTCTTAACCAAATTATTAATAGCTACTATTATTTCAGGACTATCGTATATTTCTTTATCAAAGTTACATATCGCAATGCAAACATTATTATTGGCTTTATTTATAATAACCGATATTACATCAATAGATTTTTCTTTTCCGTGAATTGATAAAATTTGATCACTTTTTTCATTGGCTAACTTTTCTATTGAGTTTTGAAATTCTGTCAATTTTCCCATAAACGTGAGATTTAAAAATTTAATAATATTAAACGTACAAGTGAACAATATTTCAACTCAATAGAAAAAATTACGACTAACAATCTTAACTTTTTTGATATAATTTTGACGATAATTAATACAATCTTGATTTCTAGATAAAGTTTAAAATTAAACTTTAATAAAACTAATCTTTTTTTTATTCTTCATATAAAAGAATGATACCACATTAAAATTGTTATAAGATATGGAATCTTTACCTCAATTTTCTACAATTCTTATAATAAAGGCATTTAGAATAGTCTCATAATATTACTTAAAAGTTTAATCAAATTATAGCAAAAATCATATTTTTTTTTAACGGTACTTTTTGGTAGCACAATCCAAAAATTAAGCCAAATAATAAGAGATTGTTTTCTCAATTGTCTCGACAGAGTCTCGAGAGCATAAGCCTTAATCAGGCAAGGGGATCTCTGTCGCAAAAGTCTATACGCCACGAGAAAATACATAAATCCTACATTAGAATACCTCAAAGTTCAAGGCACTACATAGTTATTTGCTAATGCACACAAGACCCTGCCGGAACAATAATGGCTACCAAATTTTCCACCAGGGCTTTTTGTAATCAGGCTCATTGGATTCAGTGTTGTCAGATTGAGTAGATTCAATGCTGCCGCTCAATGGAGCAAAGCTAATACTAAATCCTTGCTGTGTTTGAGAAATTGTACCCTTACAAACCTCATTATATATCGTATAAGTTTTGTTTTTATCAAAGTCTTCCATACTCCAATTTCTTGTACTAATCATCATGTGATTAATATAATTCGCAAAGTTAGTATGGATTTCCTGGTCTGTTTTTGGTTGTGCTATAATCGTTTCTTTTGGCAGAGTTGAACTTAATGCTTTGTATTTTGAATTCATGATTATGTCAAAATACCATTCATTTGTTAGTTCGGCAGCGTCCATTGTTAAACCGTCTAATAACCCCATAATAGGGTCTCTGAAACTTGTTTGGTGGTCAAGTTTAACTCTGATTCCTGTTGATTTTGTCCACTCTGCTCCTTCTCCCGTGTCGCCGTTTTTAGAAACCCCATAAAAGGCAACTATATACTCCAAATAGCCATTTGGAGTTTCCTCTTCATACATAATAGGTCTTTCTAAAATTTCTTCAGGTACTTTAGCAATGAGTGGGTCAAAAAACCTTGAGTCGTAAAAAAAACTCATTCCTGAAATTCCAATTTGTGGAAGTCCACCAACTCCGTGTCTACAAGTTGTCCCGTTTTTGTAGATTTTCATATTAATTGCTTCCTGTCCGTCGGCAGTAACTTTGAAAATTATTAATTCTACTTCTTCCTTTGTCATTTTAAAGTTTTGTTAAGTGGTGCTTTGTGATAGTGGGTAAATCGTAAATATGCGAAAATTTTGTAATCTGCTGCCTGTTGGTCATACTTTTTTTATTTATCGAACCTGTTTAAATGATAAAATATACTCTATACAAATAAAAAAATCAAAAACCCCTTGCGCAGCCAAATAACTGCGTTTATATTTTGGCTATTTTCTCACGCACCCGGAAGACTCTGCCGGAACAATAAAAAAACTTCTATAAGCAACTGGCTATAAACTGGATTATTCTTTATAATTGTATTGACCTGATAAAAAGCATTTTTACAATTACTTCTATGAAAAGAATATTTTTTTTTATTTTGTTAATACCCCATCTGTGTATAAGCTGCGTTGATAAAAGTAAAACTAAAGAATTGAAAAATTCAGTTTTAAGCCTTTTGAAAACAGATGAGTATTACTACCATTCAGATAGCTTAGTAAAAGCTAAATCAAAAGAAGCACTGAACTATTGCAAAGCTAGAAACTGGAATACAGAGGTTTGCTTTATGCTGGATATGAGTATTCATTCTGGTAAAAAGAGATTCTTTATCTGGGATTTAAAAAATAATAAAACCCTTGATTCGGGGTTGGTTGCCCATGGTTGTGGAAAGAAAAGCTGGGGAAAAGATGATACCAAAGATGCCGCAGTGTTTAGTAATATCCCCGAAAGCTATTGCTCCTCTCTTGGAAAATACAAAATTGGAAATAGAGGAGTAAGTACATGGGGGATTAAAGTAAATTACCTAATGCATGGAATGGAGCAAACCAATAATAATGCTTTAAAAAGACAGATCGTTTTACATTCTTGGAATGCTGTCTCCGATAATGAAACATATCCTGATGGAGTTCCAGAAGGTTGGGGATGTCCCGCGGTGAGCAATAACTTTATGAGGAAATTAGATAATGTTATAATCCAATCAAAAAAACCCATATTACTATGGACTTTCAAGTGAGTTTTTATAATATAACTTTATAAACACTCTTTTTGAATATCATTCTCAGGCACTGCAATTTTCTCTTCATCTGGTTTTTTCCAAATTACTTCTGCTTGCTTGCTAAGTTTTTTTGCTTTAGATGGTGATAATGTAACATTAGTTTCAGAATCTAAAACAAGACTATGGTAAACATTCAAGCCGCGGCAAGTCCCCTTATTTGGCTATTATTTGCTTACGCACAAGGCAGACCGGGATGCAATGGTTAATAGCGGTATGGAAAAAGGACTTGTTGATATTTTTAATCAACTCGACGAATTGCTGAAATAAGAAAATCAATGATGATTATCACAAAAAACGTAAGGCCGGAATCCTTGCTTCTTTTGTATCAGAAAAGTTTATTTAGTTTTTTTAAGCCCGCCTTAAAACTTATTTTCATAACTTTACAAAAGCTTTTTTAACACTATATACGTCGTCAGAATGACTGTTGCTACTTTAAAACAATACCAGTTCCAAAAACTCGTGTCTTTTTGGAAACATCATCCTGTTGCCGACCAGAAGGCTGAAACCCTCGCCGCCGGAACGCTAGAGTTTCAACAAAAATTCAACTGCGACTTCATCAAGATTACCCCCGCAGGTACCTGGCAGGCTGTATGCCATGGCGTAACAGATACCTGGAATGGCGATTTCCTTGGCCGGAGAATCATCACGAAAACTATCATTGATAGTCCCGGAGATTGGTTGTCGCTTCCTGATTTTTCTAAAACCCAGCCTGCTTTATTACAGGAAATCGTCGGCGCTTGTCGCTTAGTTCACCAGAAGATTCAGGATAAGACCCCTATTATGTCAACGGTTTTCTGCCCGGTTTCACAATCGATACAAATGGCCGGGCTTCCGGTTTTTCTTCAACATGCCGAAGAACATCCTGAGAAGGTGCTCGCAGGTATTGAGCAGATTACCCGAAATACCCTGTTTATCATCAATGAATTAATAAAGGCAGGTTCAAAAGGTATCTATTTTGTTACGCAACACATGCGGCACGGCGCCATTAGCCCGGAAATGTATAAGGCCTTTGGTGAAGCTACCGATACGCAATGCCTGAATGCCTGTAAAGACCTGCTCTACAATATTTTTCATATTCATGGCTCCGACATTTTTCTTTCTCTCGGAGATCTACCTGCAAACTGCTATATTCATTATGAATACGCTCCGCAAATCAGCTTGCCCACGGCAATTTTGGATAAGTATTCATCAAAGATATTGGTTGGTATCCCGTCAAACGAAATGGCTCAATGTGTGAATGATGAGCAAATTCAGCAATTGATTATTAATCAATCAAGTGGCAATATGATAACCTGCGGTTGTGTCCTACCCCTGGATTTCCCGGATGAAAGTATTGTAAAATGGATGAATGCATCGAAAAACGGTTTAGAAATATGCAGCTAGATTTTAATGGGCCAGTAGAAATCCAATTCCGGAAATTTGAAGAAGAATGGCTGGAGGTTCCTGTCTTTCAGCTATTCAGGGAGGTAGTACGGAGAAATCCGGATAAAATTGCCATTAAATGTGGAACACAGGAATTGAGTTACAAGGAGGCCTATCATTGGAGCTTACAAATAGCTCAACAGATAAATGCATCTAATGCTGGCCATGAGCCTGTCGGAATTGCTTTACCTAATGATGTATTCTTCCCGGTTGCTATGATGGCATCATTGGCTGTTGGCTGTCCTTATGTGTCTTTGGATATTGATTTACCTCTTGCCCGTAACCAAACAATCATTGAAGCTTCGGGTATAAAGTCTATCATCACAACAAACGATTCACCATTGTACGTAGAAGGGCTTGATATTATTAACATAGATAATCTGGCTTTTATTGAAGATAATTATGCCGACTTCAAGTCTTCTCCTGACGATATAGCCTATATCATTTATACTTCGGGCTCCACCGGAACACCCAAAGGAGTATACCAAAACCAGCGGAATTTATTGCATGATGTGATGCAGTATACCAATTCTGTTCATTTGAATGAGAACGACCGCTTAACATTACTATACTCACCAAGTGTAAATGGCGCTATCAGGGATATTTATGGAGCATTGTTGAATGGTGCGACTTTAGTAATAAAAAACCTGAAGAAGACGGGTCTATATGATTTAGGAGAATTTATCAGACAAGAGGGCATCACGATTTATCACTCAATACCCAATATTTTCAGGACTTTCCTGAAATTAAGTCCCGATAAGTCCGATTTTGCTTCTGTCAGGTTGATTTATCTGGCCGGTGACAGAATCTATAATACGGATGTTGATACGTACAAAGCGTTTTTTCCTGCCGGTTGTTTATTATATGTGGGCATCGGGGCTACTGAAATAGCCACTATCTACCGCCAATGGTTTATCAATCATGCTACCATTATCAATCAGGAGCTTATACCTTTGGGCTTCGCAGTTGAGGACAGGGAAATGTTTTTGCTGGATGAAGAAGGCAATCAGGTGCACGATGGTGAAACAGGCGAGATAAATGTAAGCAGTCGCTTTATTTCGCTGGGTTATTGGAAAAACCCAAATCAAACGGCAGAGTCTTTCACTGGCAATCAACAGTATCCGTCTGTTAGAACCTATAAAACAGGTGATTTGGGCAGAATAAATAATGAGGGTCTGCTAGAGTTTATTGGCCGGAAAGATAATCAGGTAAAGGTAAACGGTTATAGAATTGAGTTGAGTGAAATTGAAGGGGTATTGATGAATCATCCTTCCATTGAACGCTGCGGCCTTGTATTACATACTGCCGACAAACACAATTCAATATTTGCGTTTTACATCAGTGATGAACAAATACCGGAGATAAGACTCAAAAGCTGGCTTGGTGAACGGCTACCCGATTATATGATTCCTCAGCGATTTTTTCAGGTAAAAGAAATACCCGTTCTGCATAATTTCAAGAATGATAATAATGCACTTAAAAGATTAGCATTAGAATACGCAACTACTGAACAGAAAAATCCGGAATCTTCAAATTCGAAAACCGGTTTTCTATTCACTACACTTCGGCGGACATGGAGTAATTTTTTAGATGAAAAATCTTTTGATACGAACAGCAGATGGAAAGATGCCGGCGGAGATTCAGTAAATGCAGTCAATTTTCTGGTGCAACTGGAATCTGACCTAGGAACAAGTCTCCCCACAGACTGGATACATGGAGAAATGACTCCTGATGAAATTTATGCCTATCTGAATGGCCTGAATATACCAGAAAAAACAAACCGGAATAAAATCATCTATGTTTTTCCGGCACTGACAGGTATTGCAGAAAACACCCGTGCATTTATAAAGAATTTATCTGCACACGCAACGGTCAGAATAATTAATTATCCGAAGTTTAGAGATACATCAGCGGATAACTGGAATCTGCACTATACAACAGCGTTTATAGCAAAGCAGATAGCGGACCATAATAGCCCCAATGCCGGTTTTATTGGAATCTGTTCAGGAGCATTAATTATGAGCCACCTCTTTACAATTAAACCTCCGGAGCAATATAGTTTAATAGGAATTATTGAGGCTAATCTTGAATATTCGTCTTTAGTTTTTTACAAAAACTTTTTTGAACGAGCCGTGAATTTCATTAAAAGAGGAGATTTATTCAACTATGGCATTATATTTCTCTATAATCATTCCACTTATGCCAGAAAAATAATTCATTAACTTGAGAAAAAAAAATACTACGTAGTACAGAAAGATGCTAACCGAACAATTATCTGGGATATATACCGGAATCTCAAGCCATGCTACATTGACAGCGAAGTATTATACTTTGGTTGCGATAGATCATCACTTAATAAAGACGGCGAGCATTGGAAACCCTATTTTAAACAAACTAAATCAATTGCGATGAAAGGTATACACGCAGATATGCTGAATGCCCATAACGCTGGAATAGTGATTGAAACAATAAAGGAAGTTTTTGCAAAACAGGAAGTGAACTTGTAATGGGTTTGTTTAGCTTTTAGTGGAAAGGTGCGCGAAGCCACGCTTCACCCCCCTTATTAATATCTCCAAACCCCTACTCCACTTCAAAATAATCAAACTCTCCTCTATTGCTTCTGGCAGTAATGGTTTTATCACAGTTTTGCCAGATAAAATAATCACCTTTCAGTTGAAACTTACCCGCTTCGCTGAGCAGCTCATCGCCAATATAAATAGGTCTGGCAGGTAGTGCATTATAAAAGCCGTCTCCTTCAATACTATAATAATTCCCGTCTGATAATTGCACCAGCACATAGAAAACCGTTTTGTCCTTATTCTGATATTGCCCTATCCGCACAGGTGCATTCCGGGCATTCATAGCCTGTGAATCACAGGGGTCTTTTAAAACCAGGCGCATCAATGCGGGTTGAGTTGTTATGGCATTCACTATAATGGCCCGATAGGCAAATTCCAGATTTTTCAGCTCATAATAATCTTCCTTGATAGGCTTAAAAATCTTCTGATAGGTTTCCTGTACGTTTTTATCGGTTGTTACATATTTGGTATATACATAGCCGATATTATCCATATTAAGCAGATAGCTCACAAAAGGAAAATCGCTCATGATAACCTTATAAAAAGCTCCCTGTTTTTCGTTTGAGTATAATTTCAGTTCTGCAAAAGTCAGTACTTCTTTATTATCTCTTCCCTTTGCCCGTCCAAACAGGTTCATACTCCCCAATACTTTTCCGGTTTTATCAGAAGATGTCCTGACCAATAATTCATCGGTCAGCACATACACAAAGCCCAATTTCTGATAGGCAATGAATTTATAAATAGTATAAGCAGATGCCAGCAATAAGCCACAAACGATACCAATGCGCCAGAAATTATATCTATATCGGGGTTTTGAAACAGGCTCTCTATACTCCGGAGCCTTTGGCGGAGGTGTATTACTCACCTGATTAACAGGGGGCTTCACAGGCACAGGATTGACCGTCGGCTTTTCCGGAACTGAGGGTGCTATTCTTTTCGAAGGCAACGATTCTTCAGTTGTCACAGGTTCAGGCTTAGGCTCAGGACTTGCTTCAATCTGAATCGTAAGAGGGGCTTGCACCGGGCGTAATTCCTCCTTTAAATCGGGCAAAATAACCGGCAGTTCTTCAGCCTCTACCTCAATTATTTCAGGACGTTCCTTTATGGCATTGATGGATTCCAGAAAACGCCTTTCTTCATACGTTCCATTCAACTCAAACTTCTGATATAGTAATTGCAGATACTGCGCTGTCTGGGCTTCGTTCAAAGTTCTCAACTTATCCAGTTTTTCCTGCGAAAGCACCAGTTTCGGGTATCTTGATCCTAAAAAACTCAGGTATTCAATAAAATGGTTCTGTTCAATCTTAGTCATAAACATACTTATTTATTATATGCCAGTTCAGCCAGTTTATATATAACATCTGTTGGTACAAAGGCGTATTTCTGATTATTGATGCGTTCAATGACGAAATTTGCCTCTATCCTGCCGCCAGTCTTTTTAATCGAAAAACGTTTGTCTTTTGTTTCCAGCAACCGGGGGTTATCATTGTAAAAGTTGCTTATTTCATTGCCCTGATTCTGTATTTTTACCACATAAGCCGTTGAATCGGGCAATGCAATTGTGGCATCATTGCTATAGACAAGCCGGATAATACTCGTAAGACTATCCACCTGAATACTCACAATATTTCTGTCTGATAATTCTTCTGTAGCATCAACTTCTTTCGGTTCAAAGGCTTGTGGCTGTCTGGATGAGAGCCAGAGTACAATAGCCGCAACCAAGGCTACAAGCCCAAGGAAAATATAGATTTTTGAGGTATTTTTCATTAATGCATATAATTTTTAAACGACTCTGATTCTATAATCTTGTCGATAATGGTTCGGTATGTCCCCCATTCCTGCTCATTGGCTTCATTGGCTGTAAAATAAACCGTATAGAATTTATTCTGTTTCAACGGTGTTTCCATCAGGTTATTTTTAGCAATCACCAGAGCCAGGCGCTTCGAATCATTCTGTTCGCCTTCTTTAATAGTTCCGGTCTTTCCGTAGAAATAATAGCCCTTATACTGGTTTGTTCCACCAAACATAGCCGCAGCCGTACCATTTGTCATTACCTGTTCCATGCCTTTGACGACATTGCTTTGCAGAAAATCATTAAAGCCGTTTTTCCAGGTAGTGCTATCAACTTTCCAAGCTGATTGTTGCATTTCCCGTTTGGTAATATAGAGCTGATAATCCTTGTTCCGGCTGAATAACTTACCATACATTTCGGTCATTTTCAGGGGTGTAACACTATAAGGTGTACCACCAAGGGTCGGATTTTTAAGTCCGTTAAAAAAGTTGGTGAGTATGTAAGGATGCTTGCGCTCTGCCTGAATAAAAAACGATTGTTCAGGAAAACTCCATAAAAAGCCTCCAATCTGTTGCTTATAGAGGGTTTTATAAACCATCGTATCGGCATAATCTACTCTACCCCTGTCTTTGATATTAAAATCTGTCTTGTCAACATCTTCGACAATCAGTCCCAGATTCTTATCCAGTCCTTCAGCCAATAAAGACTTTTCATTACCAAAATAGGTACTTTCATCGCGTGAACTTCTCGGCCAGCCTTTTTCTTTCAAAGATCTTAATCTGTATGCTATACCTCCCATTTCCAATGCCGGAAACTGGTTGTCAGGGTCATTTAACTTCCTCGACAATAGGTTCTGAATGCGATATGAATCATTCAGTTTAAAATCATTCCGATGATAAGACCCAAGGAACATCAGAACTGAATGATAGAAATTACTCGACTGGCGCAGATAATCCACCGCACCAATATTGCCAAAGTGTTCACCATGTTCGTCAATCCAGCCTTTCTTTTCCGGTAGCAGGTAGCCTGCATACTGGCCTACAGATTCTTTTTTATTACCGGGTTTAAGTTCAAACTGATTCGATGCCTGCAAAATCAAATCCTCCCAACCTGCATTGAGTCTTGAGCTTATAGAAGCAAAAACCAATGGCTTGATTGACGAACCCGGCCCGTAAGCTAAATGCAACAGATTGGTATTACCCCACTGATCTCTTTCGTTTTTATTATTACTGAAAAAGAAATAACGCTGATTCAACTTATCAATAGCCGGTGCATTATTTGGATCCACCAGCGTACGGTTTTTCACAAAATCCTGCATCAGCCTGATTTTCCCGTCGCCATCAGCCGCCATAACTGCAAATTTGAAATTAGGCGTCTTATTAAACTTATTGCTGAATGCTCGCACAAGGGTATCCCCCACTTCCTTATTTAGCACGTAATCAAGCGTAATGCTCGCATCCTTGCGCAAAAGGCTATCGGCGGTATAGGCAGTTTTCAAGGCATTGGCATAATGATACACCCAGAATAACCTGTCTGCCATCGGATATACCATTCGCTGCTTCCCATTTACCCAATAGCTACCCATAAAGGCATAGTTATTATCCATTGAATAGGAAACCAGAAAATGATTTTTACCCTCGCTTACTTTGGCAATTTCATCCAGACTCAGTTTATTGACAAAACCGCTCACCTGCTGATTCAAAATCTCTTCTTCCTGACTGGACACGATGTCAATCGTAGCAGGTGTGTGTTTTACTGTGTTTTCAAGATTCATCAACGCCAGAGGCTCCGGTGTATTGGCAAACCATGTATTGGGTAAAACCGCGACTTTCAGGGTACCACCTTGCGAACTGGCAAAGAATGGTATCTCACGGCCTGTAACAGGCTGATTATAGATTTTTAATACAGGGTATTGCAATGAGTCCAGGCTCTCCTGATAAAGGTTACCTTTCCATACAATGCGGTCTTCATAAGGCGGTAATTCCAGATACAAATGCTTGTTATAAACCGATTGATAGCGATCATCATCAAAGCGTAGATAGATAGGACTATCCTGCTTGAATGCCGTAGCAGGATTATCTTTCAGTATATCTAAGATACTACGGGAATACTTATCTGATTGCTCGTACAGTTCTTTGTACTCCTTTGAATGCAACAAAGTGGTGAGAATCTTCGACAAATCCTGCGGGATTCTGTTTGTCTGATTAAACGCCGCTCTGCTATCAATCCTTAAAGTATCCTGAATATTATTCAGCAAAGTATTCAGTTTATCATTAATTGTTTCTTCTGTTTTCTTCAACGAAATCTGAAAATTCGTTTCCTGCAGATTATTCGACCGCCCACTTAATAATAAGAAAAGGATGATAATGACGAAAAAGATACCCATTCTCGAAAAATCAAAAGTGGGAGAAATGGTTTTGATTTTTCGTTCAACAGGCTGATTGAGTAAAGGGATAAAGAATAAAGTAAGCGGTAGCAACAGACTCAACTTACTTGTAAGGCTGAGAAATGGAAAATCCTGCCCGAAAAACACAAAACGATTGGTTGATGCCAGCCATACAAAGAACCCCAGCGTAAAGACCAGAATCAGGGCAATACTGCCATTATAGGAAGTTGGAGCAAAATGTATTTCACCATTTTTATCTTTCTGATATAACTGATAAGCAATGAGATAGAAAATCATGGGCATGGCCAATACCACCAGTATCCAAACGATTATCCAATTGCCAAACTCGGCAATGATATAGCGTGGCACCACCACATCACGGGTTTGGGTAGAGTAGTTCACCCCTCTGTTAAAATGTGGCTTGAAATCAATACGTTTAGATTCATTGCGGGTCTTGTTCAGGTAACTGTTAATAAACCATTGCCCCTCGGCAGTTTCTACAATTTTGCGTTCTCTGAACGAATCATAATCATTCTCACTAATCAATTCATCCACAGGCTGATAAATCAGGGAGGCTCGATGCACTACATTTTTCAATTGCTCATCAACAAAGGCATCAATCCTTGTTTTTGTAAATGGTATCAGGAGCAAGGATATCAGCACCACCCCTCCTATCAGGAATCTGTTTTTGTACTTGTTCTGTGCCAGGTATACATATACCAAGGCCAGCACAATAGCAATTATCAGGAATATATCCCGATATATCAGTATCTTATGAAAAAGCGGCTTATAACCGATAAATAATACATAGATGATGAAAGCAAGAATGCCGTATATCCAATACTTATCGGGTTTCCAGAACATCCCCCAGCGGCTTCCTGTTTTTGCCGTGTAGGGCCTTCTCAGGAAATTCGTAAAGACATTTTTCAATAATAAAAACAGAAGGAATAATACCGCAAAGCCCCTGTCGAAAATGGCAAAGAAAGCAAAGGTGGCCATTGTCAGATAAAACTCATTATTGGCCGTGAGGTAATAATAAAACTGATGCAGGTAATTGAGCAATTTTGACCGGAACTGCTTAGGTACAAAGGCTTGCTCGCTGTGTAGCTGATTGACTTTTGCCGAAAAGAACAAATAGGCTATTAAAGGGATAAAAACGCCTCCGATACGATAGATTAGGTCATAGCCGGTTATCATCAATACAGCCGCACAAACAGCTAAAAGATAAAGATGATGATACAGGTATTTTTGTGGGGAGTACTTCACCTTAGCCACTATTCGGTCGATATTACCTTTCTGAAAACGATAGATATTCAGCAGAATGATAAAGACTACCGGCAATATAAAAGTTAGAGGCAAAGACATTTTAAAATTAATAAACGAGAAGTCGAAACGTATAAGGGTGGTTTCCAGCTCATATTTATTAATATTTTCGAGCGGTGGGAAGGTGGCAACCCGCCAGAGTAATATAAAGCGATAGGTAATCAGGGCATATATTACGGCATAAATAATCGCTTCGATACGCTCCAGACCATGATTAGCATTAAAAAGCAGCGTAAAGACAAACAACAAAAACAAGATTGAGAGATACAGAAGATTATTATGAAAAGCAAAGCCATTATCTGCAAAATCACGGGTCTGGAAAAGCCATTCATACTCTGCGTTCTGTGAGTTCAGGGAAAGGTATTTGTTAAAAATTTCGCTCCGCTGGTCGTTTTTTAAATTGTTGGTCACTTCACCAGAAAAGGGTACTCCGGTCGGATTCAGTGTATAAATCATTGTTCCCGAAAACACATTCGAGCGGGCATTGCGCAGGTCTTCATGAAACAAAAAGCCTTCCTTTAATGAAGAATTAAGCAGCTGCGTATAATGATTATCCAGAAAGCGGATTTGCCTGGTGCCAATTTCAGTAGCATCCTTTTGAGCCGAAAGCACAAAGTATTGCGGAAAATCAAAATTCAACACAGCCGTTTTTACGCTTTTTGGATACAGGCTTTTATCAAGGGTACTGAAAAAATATTGCTTGCGTGAATTATAAAAGCCAACAAAGAACCTGTCTCCTGCCTCAATGCTTGCGTTTGATTGAAACTCCGGAACCTGACGCTTCCCATCAATGCTCAAAGTGAATCTATTCCTGAAAAAATCATTGGTCGGGAAAACAATAATGTTTTTTTCCTTGCCTGCGAGTGGCTGACTCGCTAAAAGGTATATTTCGCCAGTGGTTTGCAGGATACGCTCCAATACCTGTTTAGTCTGGGCCTTATTTGAGATAAAATTATCGTTTTCTATCAGCAAAGAATAAAAGCTTTTTCCTTTCTCAATCGGCCAATCTTTTAGCTCGATTTCATCTTCATAGGCATTGAGTATATTCAATTGCCTTAAAATGCTTTTGGCGCTACATCTGATACTGATATGATATACCTTCCGTAACTTCTTTTTAAACAAGAAGCCCTCATCCTTGGTCTCAATGCTTTTGCAATTGATACTGATGCTATCATTGCCAATGGAGAAGTTATTTTGAATGGGTGTAGGAAAAATAGCATTGACAGGCTTAAAATCCTCTTCATCATTCGCCCGGCTAAAAACAGGCTCAAAGTATCTATCAAAACTTAAAACAAAGCGTCCTTCGCTATTTTGCCTGGCCTTGAATGTACCACTTTCATTGGCCCATAAACCATTGGCGCTACTCTGCTTCTCATTGGTTGAAAGCACCAGATTTTGCCTGAATGCCACCCCCGTATTAGTTAGGGCATGATGGTCGGCATTGTTAAAATACGGTTTTGACTCATTGGGTTGTTGAAACTTTTTCAGCACAAATACCGAAATCAGGTAAATGATAGTTAATAAACTAATACCCAGTAAAGTAGTGGTAAATCGGTAAGCCTGTAAGCGTTTGAGATTCAGCGCCGCTGTTTCAAGTTTCGGGAATCTTTTTCTGAACCCATCGCCGTCAATGTTTTTTTCGGCAATAATAAGGCCTAAAAAACATAAACTGCAAAAAACGATGACACTACAAAAAAACAGCGAAAACAGGTTGACGAAAAAATACAAGGCTACTACCAGACCTATGCCCAGTAGCAGAAATATCAATGATTTTATCTTAGGCATCCGGCTTCTCGTTTTTAATGATATATCCGTTGATATTTACTTTATCCAACTCTGAAACACGGTATTGTTTCAGTAATTCTATGATATGCAATACCAGTTTATTATCTGTATTGGTAACATTGGCCGAAAAATCAATCTTCTTCAACAGGCTGGATATAAAGGCAGGGTTCAGCAATTGCTGCATATTGAGTTTGTCGTATTCTATCCCCTCTTTGTTTTTGAGTTTAACAAAGCTCATAAAATGAAATGCCAGGGGAATCAGATTACCGATCAGTTTTTGCTGGGTTTCTTCATCAGCCGGATATGGGGTATCGTCTTTAAAATGGCGCACAAAGGGCTTGATATAAGCCTCTGAAATCAGCCTGAAATATTGTTTTTCTTCTTCATTTTCAGCATTCGTTTGTGCCACGAATTGCTGGTAATTCTGCTTGGTATTTTCGAGTTCAGCGCTTAGTTTGCCATAGTCTTTGTTCAGGCTTATCTGGTCGTAATAGCGCTGACAAAGAATATCAATCACCTCTGCATCTGTTATATCTTTGTTTTGCCTTTCTTCTATCAGTTCGGCTTTAAAGCGTTTGATTTTCTCTTTCACCAGTTTGGTTTCACTGGCAGGTTTTTTAGATTTTTCCATAGCATATAAAATGATTAGAACTAGCACACTGATACCCAATACTCCGACAAGAATCCAGGCTATCTGATTCGTTTCAAGGGTGGCCGTCTGAACAGTGGTTAATTGGGGAGTAATGACAATCGTTAACTGCTGTTTCGGCAAATGAAATACCCTATTAATAAGATGATTGAACACGATACCACCATAGCGTGGGTCAGGCAGATAATACTTTTGTCTCAAATCAGATTCCTGACAGCCTAACAGACTATAAATCTTGTCAAGGGCATTCAGGCTTGAATCCTGCATCGTGAAGATGGTATCATTCACCATCACCCTGCTATTCAGTACTATACCGATACTATCATCTCTGGTCGAAATCTTCAGGGTACCATTCTGTATCTTGCCCTGATTCTTGTTAACCTTTAGTTCAAAAAATGCAGTCCGGGGTACAAAGTCGGCCTCTGCACTGACGATTTTGAGTGTATCAGCTTCAGCCCGACAAAACAATGGAATAACAGACAATATAAGAATAACAATGTTTTTTAACATCTGTATTAGCGGTTTCGGTTTTGTGTAATGAAAAATCAATCCGGTAAAAGGCTCATCAAATCTACCGTTTCTTCTTCGTCTTCTATTTTTGGCTCCGGCACGTCCTGTTTCAAAGCCTGAATATAATCGGTATCAATTTTAGCCGGGAATAAAGATGGTATCAGGTATTGTAAGGTAACATTATCAATAGCCGAGTTCTGAATCAGGTTCGAATAACCTTTTATCTTATTGTCCTTACCGATATTACGGGCAAAGAAACCATCTTTTGTAAAAATCAAATCTACAGATTCAACCCATTTGCTATCATAAAAAATATTATCGGCCACCGTATAAAGGGTATTGCCAATCAGGAATTTCAGTGAGTCGAGCTTATCTATACGATAAGAGTTTTTCTCTTCATTATAATTATCCTGCATATTGGCCAATCTCAAAATGAAATCAAAAAGTGCAGGAAATTTCGGTTTGCCGGTATCTGCAACAGGTGTTTGTTTCCTGGTAGAAATATGTATCGGAAAACCCACCAGTTCGGGGTGAATCACATAGCCGTTTGTAAAAATACCGTCCAGACAGATAGCTTTTAACTGGCTTGCTTCATCCGGCATTTTAATCAGGTCCGGAGCAAAGTTTAATTCTGTAGTCAGACGGCCTTTCAGTTTCTCTAACAACGGCTTGAATAAGAAGCCTCTGCCCGTCAGCAGAATACCATCACAATCAATTGATTTATCAATATTATTAATGACCCCCTTAATGTTTTCGACAATATTGGAAGTAATTGCCTCACATGCATTTTCGATATATCCACCCCAATCATAGAAGCCATCAACCTTCTCTAAAAGCAGGGCCAGGTTATGAACTGTTGCCGTTATTTCACTATTAGCCAGGTTCTTCAAAGTAGTATCTCCACTCTGTGCATTATTCCAGGCATTTTCGACCATTCGTTGAGGGGTATTCGATTTATTGCTGTATTGAAATTTCAGGTTTTCCAGTTTCTCAAAAATCAGGTTCATCTGTGCTTTTTCTGACTTTTCAATGGTCTGGAAAAACGCTTTGGTTTCTGCCGGATGAATGGCGTTTTTGATAACAAAATCTATCATGGCCTCAAAAAAGGCATAGCTTATCAGATTACCTGCCCCGGCAAAACCATTGCGGTAAAGTGACTTGATTTTCTTGGCATTATTCCCGCTCGTCTGGATAATCGAAAAGTCGGTAGTACCCTTTCCGCAATCGATAATGATATAGTATTTATCCGGATTGATATGGTGCATCCCCTGGTCGAAATAGCCCAAAAATGCCGCATCACTCTCTGACACCGTTACAACCTCCCATGCCCTGATTTGTCCTTCATAGGCAGGGGTTTGCTGCAATTGACGAAAAATATCGTTGATAACTGCCTTGGTATTGGCCACTTCATGAATGCTGTAAATATTAGGCACCAGAATAGTAAAGCGGATACAGTTATTGCGACTGTCTTCGTCTATTACATTCTGTAAGGTGGCTTCGATAAATGATTTGAGGATGGTTGAATAGGCCTGATTTTTCAAATCGTCCAGACTCAAAGAACGTACTTTTTCGCCCTGAATCGATTGAAAATCCATGAAGCGCAGAATCTCTCCATGTTTATGTGCCAGTTTCAGGTTAGACAACTGATGAAACTGATTGGTGAGGGTACTATTCAGTTCGTTTTTCTGTACCAGAAACTTCAATTCGTCATCGTTCTTAATAAACTTGTCTTTCAGACTGAAATTAGTGAGTTTCTTTTTGAGAAAGAAGATTGACTTGATAAAATCAGTATTAGACTCATGCTGGATAAAATCCTGATTGTTTTCGGTCATGCCTTTGAAGTCCTTCACCATTTTAAATAGGTTTTTCGACCTTGTTTTTTTCTGGTAATGCTGACCTATCGGCTGATAATTGCTCACTTTCAATTGTGAAGATTCAGAGCCGAAATCCAGTCCGAAATGATGAAAACAACTGGCATGTGCCAAATAGAAGTGCAGTTCGCTCTGGTAAGTTTTGGTATCGGCCTCAAATATTAACCGGCACCTGATAAAATCTTTTTCAATGGCTTCTTCCGGAACGTGATCGACATACGAACCATCAATTTTAAATTCAGAACCGGTATCGGAGCAGGTATACCTGATTTGCCCTAAGTCAAAAGATGTCTGTTGATAAGTGTCAACGTTTTTTGCTTTAGGCTGGCTTTTGACAGGGTTTTTCCAATCGTTTTCTTCTTCTGTAGTTTCTTCTGCTCTGACTGGATTGGCTGAGCTTGACAAGCTGATACTAAGCAACGAGTTTGCTGCATCAAAAGATGTAGAAAAATGGATATGATGAAGAGGAATATCGCTGGCATTGCTGATGAGCGCCTGCATGGATTTACTTTTATCGATAGACAGAATCGTAAAAGGGTTATCCATTTGTGGCAGTTCTATCACGAAAGACTCATGCTCCTGCGATACTCTGTTCTTTAAATCAAGATAATTAGTCCGTCTTCTGTTAATTATCAGCGGAAGAATATATTTCATACAAAAGGGGTTATGACAGTCTGATTAGTACGTGTAAATATCCGCTATAGGCAATCTTTATTAATTGAGTTTAATAGCTTTTCATACTGAAGTGCACAAATATAGAATTTTACGCAAAGGCAGCCAATTTATTGGAATGGAAAGATAGGTTTTAAATACGTTTTATTTCATAATGCTGTAATTACAAGCAATAACGAAATTTTTGGAGGATATTATAAATCAGAGTGCTTAAATATTTTTCTGTTCAGGGGATTTGCTACATATAATTTTTTAGCTACAAAAGCTCAGAAAAAACTAATGCCATTTTAATACACTTTGGATTGAAATTTGCTATAAATAAGGCTAAGTGGACCCAAAAACTAAGCGGATAAAGCCATTCTCAAAGGGCGTTTAATCTGTTCCTATGAATTAAAAATCTTTGTTTAACGGCCAAATTCTCTATAAGATGCACGGTGAACCACTAAAATCCCAAATTTTAACGAAACATAATTTTTGCGTGAGAAGCTCAGTCCAAACCACCAATCGGTCGTCAACCGATTTGAATGACGACCTCCGCAAAGAAATTAACAGGGTCAAAGAACTAATTAATGTCTATCATTCATTGCCCAATAATGTAGGTATAGTAGCAGTTCAGAGATTAAAAGGCCATCTGGCACATGCGGAAAAAGCCATGCGGGACGACGATATTATTCAAATGTTGCAGATGTACGCAATATTGGAAGAATGCCAATAAGTACTTTGAAAATGTATCATATTCTCTGAAAAAACAGGTATTGAATGTTAGGAATACGTTCCTCAAAAACTATACCTATTGTCTTTTCTATCGAAATGTTTATTATTAATATGGTGGGTCCTATACCTTGTAATGAAATGCAAGGGTTGGCAGGTCTATGTAGCTGATAGTATTATTGCCACGTAGGGGTTCAAAATTTTGAACCCCTACCCGTTGCATAACCATTGGCAGAAAAAATCATTTTTAATATCATATCCTCGCATTTCACCCCTCAGCCAAACCAAGATACCTCTCCGTAATTACATTAAAATGCCAGCGTTGATGACCTGCAATGATAAAGCCCATGGCCAATACAGAATAAGTCCCCTTGAATGAAAGGCCTGTTTTGAGTAGCATTTCATCAGTAAATGAATTATACAAGGCAATAAACGACGCTCTGTTCAATTTTAGCTCATTTATCAGGTCTTCTAATGTGCGGTTGATGGCGTTGGTGTTACGAGCATACTCTTCTTCATCAAATGAAGGCATTCTTGCGGTTTCTCCTCGGGCAAAGCATAAAGCACGATACCCAAAAATCCTCTCCGTATCTATCATGTGCTGTAGAATATCCTTAATAGTCCATTTACCGGGTGCATATACTTTGTCGCCTATGGCTTTCCACGTTTCTATCGGCAAGTGATTCAGTTCCTCCAGGCTTATTGCCAGAGCTTCCTTCAATTCTACATCATCAACCAGATTAATATATCTGTCGAAATAATCGGGCATTGGCTTAATGTCTGTTCGTTTCATTATTTATTTGTTTAATGATTGATTGGGCTTATTTGGTTCAGTTATATAAAAAAGGCTATTAAAAATGTCGGGTTTGGTAGAGACAAGGCTCTCTCATGATTTTATATTTCTGATTTTCACTCGCCTACAATTGTTTCAGCAGCCTGATAATCTGCCTTTCGCTTTTCAATCCGCAATGCCTGGCAATCTGGATGCGGGTCATATCAGGTTTTTTAATCAGGGCTTTTATCTTTTCCTTCCTGATCAAAGTCGTAAAATCATTGACCGAAATCCCGGTTTCTTTCTTGAATACACGTGTAAAATTACGGGTACTCATACACGCTATATCGGCTAAATCGGGCAAAGAAGATTTCTGATGTAAATTTTCCTGCAACCAATCCTGCACCTTATGTATACCCGAATGTATATGATTACGATATTGTAAGAAGACACTCTGCTGGGCATGATTCCCTGGCCTGCGCATGTAAATCACGAGTTCACGAGCTACCTTATACGCAAAGAAATCATCTTCTAACTGGCTCACAATATGCAAGGCCAAATCAATTCCCGAAGTAACGCCTGCACTGGTCAATATGCCCTCATCTTCTATAAAAAGAATATTCTCTACCACTTCAGTTTTCGGGAATAGCGCCTGCAACTGCGCTGTTCGTTTCCAATGAGTAGTACACTTGCGACCGTCCAGCAATCCGGCTATGGCTAAAACAAATGCACCTGTACAAACCGAGCACAAAATCACTTTCTGACTATATGCCATTTTGAGCCATTCAAACACTTCGGTCTTGGTTCTGAACTCTTCTGATAGCAAATAGGAAGTTTCAGCACCGGGTATAATCAGATAATCGCCTGCTTTGAATGTAATTTCATGCAAATCCTTCACCTTGCCTATTGGCAATAAAGTGGCCGTCTTAATGAAATCCTGAAAGGCACAATACTCTATTTCAATATCAGAACCATAACATCTGGCTTCATAAAATACCTGATCCGCACCTGCCAGGTCCAGCAATTGGATTTCGGGTACAATCAGAAAAACGATTTTTGTAACAGCCATTCAAGATTCATTTGGTGCTACAAAATTAGAAGAATTAACGGATTTGAAACAGACAAGAAACTGACATTTTGAGCCAACAGAAAATTTAATCATTCACTTAAATAATAAGGGGAAATTGAGACAATGAATTGAATATTTCGTCCCTAACGGGACTTTAGTTGTTCACCCCCTATCTTATTTCTACCGATATAACGTCCCTCTAGGACTTATAAGAAAAGAACGCTATATTATCTATTTTCATCAACCAGAGAGCCCATTAGAAGACTATATCCCGTAGGGATAATATATTGGTAGTAAAAGAAATTAGCAAATTAAAGTCCCGTCAGGGACGATATATTCAATTACCCGCTAACTTAGTTATTTTATCGATTGATTAATAATTTCATAAAACCCCTGCCGATAACTATCCGAAATCGGGATGAGCGTATTGTTAATACGAATGCGGTCTTTTTCTATCGAATCAATTTTATCAATAGCCACCATGAATGATTTATGTACCCGACACACAATAGCAGGCGGAATCTCCTGTTCAAAGTCTGTGAATGTCTGGAGTGTCATGATTTTCTTGTTGTGGGTATGGATACGTCTATAATCTCCTTTCCCCTCAATAAAAAGCATTTCATCAAACAATATTTTCTCTAACCTGTATTCTGTTTTTACGAAGATAAATTTCTTCGGCTGCGGTATTTCTACTTTAGTGAAAAAATCCTGCACCCTATCTACTGCCTGCACAAAACGCTCAAATGTGAAGGGTTTCAACAGATAATCCGCCACCTTTAAATCAAAGCCTTTGATGGCGTATTCATGATAGGCTGTTGTCAATACGACCTGACTCTTAATATGAGCAGTTTCTAATAATTTAATGCCGGAAAAATCACCCAGGTTTATATCCAGAAACAATAAATCAACCGCCTGGGTTTTAAGAAAAACCAGTGCATCAAGTGCATTGTCAAACACTCCTACCAGATTCAGAAAGGGTAATTTTTTTACATAATTCTGTAAACGTTCTGCGGCCAGAGGTTCGTCTTCAACAATGATACAACTAATTTTCATGAATGTTGATTGCTAGTTTTACAGTATAAATATCTGCGTTTTTGCTGATTAATAAGGCATGATTCTGTGGATAAAGCAATTCCAGCCGTCTTTTTATTAATTCGTTTCCCAAACCACCAAATTCGTGTTCTGTTTCTGATTTCGAATATTTATTCTCAAATTCAAATATCATCTGCTTTTCATTAATCACGATCTCTATTCTGATAACATTCTCATTTTTTCTGTTATCGGCATGTTTAAAAGCATTTTCAATAAATGGCAGCAGAATCATTGGCGAAATCTGTATTTGCTCAGTATTTCCGATTATTCTTACATCTACAAAATTGGGGTTTGCTGTTCTGATTTTTTGCAGGTCGATATATTTCTCAATATAAGCCAGTTCGTTGCCCAAAGGTATTTTCTCATTCTTCGTTTCATAGAGCATAAAACGCATGATGTCTGATAGCTTATTGAGATACAATGATGCCTTTTCAGCATTTTTGGTAATCAAAACGTCAATATTATTAAGGGTATTAAACAAAAAATGTGGGCTAATCTGAGATTTTATCAGTGCCAGTTCCATCTCAAAATTTTTGCGCGTCAATTCTTCTTTCCACTTTAATTCGGCATACCATCTGATGAATCCTCTGGTAAGCAAACCCATGCCTCCATTTAGCATGGCAATAATTGAAATGACAATCAGAATGAAGATAACTGCATAAATATTCTCACCGAATACCCCGGGTCCGATTCCGTAATAATGCAGAATTGAAATGATAGTACTGCTGAATAAACCTATAAGACCAGATCCTAAAATGCCCGTGACAAACAAAAGAAAAATGTTACGGCGGATTAAGAATTTATCAAAAAGCAGGCTGTAAAAGGTGTAAAAACCTAATACAGCCGGCAGTAACGCAAAACAAGCAAAGAAAATCTCGAAGCGATAATCGAACATCAATGGTTGTGTTTTCAGTCTTGTACCGATTTGCAGAAGCAGAATAATAATAGACAACAGAAACAGGTACAATAACCAATAGCCAATATGCAGCGAAACAACAACCGATTTTTTCATTTATCCTTTTTCTTTTTTGTTGATATACAGCAAATATCCCAGCAAAGTAG
>CALRLS020000015.1:0-24871 GCA_943368815.1 Cyanobium sp. NIES-981 | reverse complement strand
TGGGCTTGTTTTTCGCGGGGCCATTCATTAAAATCAATGGGCAACCATTATTAATGATTAATATTTTTGAGCGGAAGTTTGTCTTGTTCGGACAATTGTTCCTGCCACAGGATTCGGTCATTTTTAGTGTGGGTCTGCTTACATTTTTTGTTTTCATTATTGTTTTTACGGTAGTTTACGGGCGTTTCTGGTGTGGTTGGGCTTGTCCGCAAACAGTATTTATGGAAATGGTTTTCCGCAAAATTGAATACTGGATTGAAGGCGACAGAAAACAGCAGATAGCTTTAAGCAATGCTCCCTGGACTACCGAAAAAATATTGAAAAAAGGAGGCAAAAGGCTGGTGTTCCTGCTTATTTCTATTCTGATAGCTCATACAACAATGGCCTATCTGATAGGGATAGAAGCAACAAAGCTAATTATCACACAATCACCCACTGAGCATCTGCCGGGCTTTATTGGTCTGGTGGCTTTTACGGGTATTTTCTATTATGTTTTTACCGTCCTTCGCGAGCAGGTTTGTGTTTCTATTTGTCCGTATGGACGCTTGCAGGGAGTATTAATGGGGCGGAACACCATAAATATTATCTATGACTGGGTAAGAGGAGAACCAAGGGGTAAAATCAATAAACATGAACCTGTAACGGCAGCAGCACCCAAAGGCGATTGTATAGATTGTAAATTATGTGTGCAGGTTTGCCCGACCGGAATAGATATACGCAACGGCGCCCAGTTAGAATGTACCAACTGTACAGCCTGTATTGATGCCTGTGACGATGTAATGATTAAAATCAATAAGCCGATAGGCCTGATAAAATATGCATCAGTAGAAAGTATAGAGAAACGGGTGCCGTTCAAACTGTCTTTCAGAGCCTATGCTTATTCGGTTGTTTTATTATTGTTGATTGGAATCGAAGCATTTTTACTTTTAAGCCGTGAGGCTATAGAAACGACCATCATGCGTGTGCCGGGGCAGATGTATCAGGAGCAGCCCAATAACAAAATCAGTAACCTGTTCAATGCCCAGATTGTCAACAAGAGCAATGAGGAAATGGAGGTTTATCTGAAAGTGGAAGACAATAAGGGTACTATAAGATTGATTGGTGGCAAAAAGAAGATTATAGTAAAAAAAGAAGGAAAAGCAGACGTAGTGTTCTTTCTGGACATGGATAAATCAGCCATCAAAAAAATCAAAACCAATCTGGCCATAGAAGTATGGCAGGGCGATGAGAAACTGGAGACGGTTAAGACTACATTTTTGGGGTATAGATAATTGTCTCGAACTTTGATTTACCTGATTAAATGATTTCGCTGATTAAAATGGGAAAAGTTGATTTTAAAGTTAATAACCATTTTTAAGAAATCAGTGTAATCCCAAAATCAGATAAATCAAAGTTCAGACAAAATTCACTAAATAATTAAAATCATGAATTTCGGACATAAAATCGGTATTGTTTACGGGCTGTTTGTAATCTTCATGATAACACTCGTAACACTTTGCGTCAAACAAAAAGACGTTACATTAGTTAGTGATGACTATTATAAAAAAGAGATTGCCTATCAGGCTGAAATTGAAAAGTTTCGCAATACTGAGCAGATGACGAGCCCTGTAAAAATAGGATATGCAAGTGATAAACATCTGGTAAGTCTTAGTTTTCCGGAAGAGCAAAAAGGGGCGACAGGTAAAATACAATTTTACCGCCCATCTGATGCAAAAAAGGATATTACTCTGGATTTAGGACTGAATGAAAAGGCCATACAGGAAATACCAGTGGTTAAACTGGCAAAAGGCCTGTGGGTAGTAAAAATAGAATGGGAAAATGCAGGGAAGGATTATATGAAAGAAGAGAAAATCGTGTTGTAAGATGTTATATTCTGCATTTATGATTGGTCTGGCAGGAAGTCTGCATTGCATGGGCATGTGTGGCCCTATTTCCATGCTATTACCGGGTGATAAAAGCAAAAGAGTCCGGTACATCTCAGGCCGGATAGTATATAATCTGGGCAGGATTTTTACTTATAGCCTGCTGGGACTTTTAATAGGACTAATGGGTGAGCAGATTGCCTTGTTTACTTCGCAGAAAGTACTTTTTATAATTGTGGGCAGCTTAATTCTGATTGCATTTATTTTACCTGCCAGATGGCGACAGTCTTTAGATGTTTTGCCCTATGTTAGTCGCCTGAATAATTTTATTAAATCGTCTTTATCTATCTTCTACAAAAAACATTCACTGTTTGCACAACTGGTTTTTGGCCTGCTTAACGGTCTTTTACCTTGCGGATTGGTTTATGCGGCACTGAGTGGCGCGTTTCTGATGAGCGAGGCCTGGGAGAGTGTCTTGTTTATGGCATTGTTTGGTCTGGGTACCCTGCCCATGATGCTGGGCTTCGCTTTCTTAGGCAATGGCCTCCGCAAAATGATTAGTTTCAAACCAAAATTTATTTATACCTTCTCTTATATTGTCCTGGCTATCTGGCTGATTTTTAAAGGAGTTAATTTACCTTCTCATCAATTTTCGGAGCATGATGCAAACGGTATTACGGTTTGTCATGGGAAATGAATGGATTTATTTGATTGCTTTTGTAACCTCAGGGTTTAATGCATTACACTTTCAATAGTATTTCTAATTTAGTAAATATTCGGGCACAAGATTTTAAATTTAAACATGCTCTAAATTCCCCTTTAGGGCGGTCCGTCGCACGGCTAGGTGGCTTCACTCTTCAGATACTGCTTCTTATATTCTAAAGGTGTAATACCCTTCACACTTTTAAAATGCCTGTAAAAATTTGATAAATTGTTGAAGCCGCTTTCAAAGCAGATAATCTCTATATTCAATCTATTTTCAATCAGGGCTCTACATGCATGGCTGACCCTGATTTCTGTGAGGAAATCATTATAGGTTTTATGGGTCATTAATTTGAAATAACGGCAGAAGGAGGTAGTGCTTAAATTGGCAATAGCCGCGATATCTTCCAGCATGATGTCTTTCGCATAATTGGCAAGGGTATAGCTGCAAACATTATTGAGCCGCACGGTTTCCATTTCGTTCGACTGGTAGAAAGTATTGGCAGCCGTAATCATCTCCATTTCATCCGATTCGGTCATTAATTCCAGAATGGACAGCAGGATAATCAGGCGTTGTAAAGGGCTTGCTGATATGGCCGATTGCATCAGGTCTTTTAAGCGCTGTGCGGTTTCTCCTTTTATTATTAATCCTTTTTTTGCTCTTTCATAAAGCTTTCTGATAGCAAAGGCTTCACTCAGATTCAGAAATTCATTTCCCAGGCATTCAGGTCTGAAATGCATCACTATAGCTTCTATCTCCAAATCGCTATTTCCCTTAAAATACTCTTCCTTACACCGCCATGTATGCGGTAAATTCTCGCCTAAAAGCAATACTTCACCCGACGAAAAATTACTCACATTATCACCTATAAACCGCACGCCCTCGCCACGTATCACATAGTGTAATTCGAGTTCAGGGTGATAATGCCATATGGTGCCAAAATTGGGTTTTATATCATGCCTGATACTGAATGACTGCTCAGTATTGCTAGGCACTTTATGAAAATGAGGCTTCATTAGTCAGAAATATTTATGATAATATCGTATAGTGATTGGAAAATTGTTTATAAAAAACCTGTTTTTTAATCTACTATCTTTGTAAAGTTAAATAAAATGTTTGCCATATTATAGAAAATAGCCATTGGACTGAAAATCAATGTATATTTTTAGCATAATACTGTCAGATACCTGATTTGTCCTATTGAGGAATTGTTTATTTAAGTTTTATGAACAAAAAAGATTAACTTAAACAGTTTCTAACCTTTTGAAACCCGACGCATGAACCTTAAAACACTCCCTGTTATTGACTTAGCCATCATTTTTGCCTATCTGGCCGGAATGATTATAATAGGAGTTTATTTCTCAAGAAAGAACAAAAATGCCGACCAGTTTACCACGGCTTCGGGCAAGATACCCGGCTGGGCAATAGGTATGTCTATTTATGCTACTTTTCTGAGCAGTAATACTTTTCTGGGAGTACCGGGTAAGGCATTTGGTTCAAACTGGAATTCATTTGTGTTCAGTCTTTCTATGCCGCTGGCGGCATGGGTAGCATCTCGGTATTTTGTGCCTTTTTATCGTAGCACCGGAGAGGTATCTGCCTATACCCATCTTGAGCATCGTTTTGGGGCATGGGCAAGAACTTATGCAGTTGTTTGTTTTCTGCTTACACAATTGGCCCGCATGGGTTCTATTTTCTTCGGCATCGCCCTGAGTTTGCAAGCGCTCACCGGCTATCCGATGGAAAGTATCATGATTGTGGTAGGTATATGTATTATTCTATATACCGTTATGGGCGGCATGGAAGCCGTTATCTGGACGGAAGTGGTGCAGGGGGTCATTAAAACCCTTGGCGCTTTGATTATACTGATACTGGTTATTAAGGGCATGCCCGGAGGTATCAGTCGCATTATAGAAATCGGACAGGCTGATGATAAATTCAGTCTGGGCAGCCTTATTCCCGACTTTACTCAATCCACATTCTGGGTAGTGTTATTGTATGGTTTCTTTATGAACCTCAATAATTTCGGAATGGACCAGAATTACGTTCAGAGGTACCATACTACTACCTCTGTAAAGGAAGCCACGCGTTCTATCTGGCTTTGCGTGTATTTGTATCTGCCTGTTTCATTGATGTTCTTTGTGATAGGCTCATGCCTCTATGCGTATTATCAAAGCAATCCTGAACTATTAAGTCAGGTACAAATGCAGGTTGCTACCGAGCGCCTGCCTAATGGCAGCCTTGCTGAAATCACAGCTTTAGCATCCACTTTATCGGCTGCTGATATTGGTGACAAGGTAATGCCGCATTTCATGGTCAATAAAATTCCTGCCGGGCTCGTAGGTTTAATTGTGGCAGCAATTATGTCAGCAGCCATGAGTACCATCAGTTCGGGTATGAATGCCTCTGCGACAGTTTTCTCGGTAGATATTTATCAACGCTATATCAGGTCTGATCTAAGTTCGAAACAAACCCTTAGACTACTCTATATTGCTACCACCGGATTCGGATTATTAGGAATGCTGACCGGAGTAGCCATGATAGGGGTAAAGAGCGTGCTGGACATCTGGTGGATGCTCTCGGGTATCTTTGCAGGGGGTATGCTTGGTCTATTCCTCTTAGGCATGATTGTGAAAAAAGCAAAAAATGCAGAGGCTGTCATAGCAACGATAATCGGTATTCTGATTATCTGCTGGATGACCTTCTCCAAGCAAATACCGGATGAATTTGCCGGTTTACGCAGTCCTTTCCATTCAAATATGATTATGGTTATAGGCACACTAAGTATTTTCCTTACCGGAGCATTAATAACTAAACTGAGAACGAAACAATAATCCATCCCACTAGAATTATTTATAAAAATAAGATTATGGCATCATCCACCAATACATTACCACAGGGTCTTATACCTGTGATGCTTACGCCCTTTTCAGATTCAGGAGCAATTGATTATACAGGGCTTTCGGTATTAACCGATTATTATATGCAGGCAGGTTCTGCAGGCTTGTTCGCCAACTGCCTTTCGAGCGAAATGTATGAGTTGAATAATGACGAACGTCTCGCCATTACAAAACAGGTAGTAGACCAGGCTGCCGGGCATATTCCGGTAGTATCGACTGGTACTCTTGGCGGAACAATTGCAGAGCAGGCAGATTTTGTAAAAAGAATTTACGATACAGGTGTGCAGGCTGTGATTGTCATTTCAAGCCAGATAGCGCAGGCAGATGAATCTGATACGGTTTTCATAGAGCGAATGGAAGAATTGATGCACCTGACACCGGGAGTGCCCTTAGGTTTTTATGAATGCCCTGTACCCTACAAACGCCTGATAAATGCTGATGTGCTGGCAAAATTATTGCCATCGAAAAGATTAATTTATCATAAAGATACATGTCTTGATGCGGCAGAAGTAGAACGCCGTTTGGCAGTGGCACAAGGTTATAATTTTGGTTTATATGATGCCTATATGGTCAATGCTACTTCTTCTTTAAGAGCGGGGGCTGCAGGACTGTCTTGTATACAAGGCAATATTTATCCTGAGCTGATTGTCTGGATATGCAAGCATTTCAATGATGCAGCACGTCAGGCAGAGGTAGAGAAAGTGCAACAGTTCTTCAATGATTCGATGGATATTGTGCATTCGGCTTACCCGACTATTGCCAAGTATAGCCTGATTAAAAGAGGCTTCCCGATTTCGACCTATACCAGACGAGCAGTTGACCCATTGACAGACGACCTGAAACTAAGAATGGATGAGCTATTGATACAGGTAGATAATCTGCATGAAGAACTGGGCATTAAACCTGTGTATCAGGGTTCGCTCGATTTGGTTTCCTGATTTTTGTATTACCGTCCTCTTTTTATAAGTTTTGTTTCATACTTAAAAACTCCGATAAATTTCTATTGGAGTTTTTTTTATTGATTTGTCACTATCGTTTTGTATACTCATATTCAGGTAACTAATTCCATAGGATTTGTGTTAATAAATAAAATCCGGAATGAAAAATGAGTAAATTGAAATTAGGAATATTAGACCAATCGATAGTAACACAAGGGAAAACAGCTATTCATGCAGTAGAAGAGACAATTGCTACAGTAAAATTAGGCGAGAAATTAGGGTATAGCCGCTTCTGGGTATCCGAACACCATAATTCTTCTTTTATTGCAGGCTCAGCGCCGGAGGTGCTGATGGTAAAACTGGCCGATGAAACCAAACATATCAGAATCGGCTCAGGAGGTATTATGCTCCCGAATCATAGTGCCTTGAAAGTAGCAGAGAATTTCAGAATGCTTGAAACGCTCTTCCCGGGGCGCATTGATTTGGGAATTGGCAGAGCCGCCGGTGGCGATAGGATTACGGCTGCTTTACTGAACCCGTCAAACGATTTTAGTGAAGAAAGTTATATACAGCAGTTAGAATACCTGCAACGCTTTTTCAGAGATACTGCGGTTACCAAGTATGGGCCGATTCTGGCAGTACCGCAATCACCTACCATTCCGACCCAATGGATATTGAGTTCGAGTGGAGGCAGTAGCAAAATTGCTGCACAGTTTGGTATGGGTCTGGCTGTTGCGCGATTCATCAATGGTTTTGCGCAACCGGATATAGTAGAGACTTATCGCAAGAATTTTGAGGCATCTTCACAATTCTCAAAACCTCATGCATTACTATCCATTTCGGTTTTATGTGGTGAAACCGAAGAGGAAGCCCGCAAGATGCGCAAGTTTTTAGATTATGTGCTGGTGCAGTTTGAGCAGGGCAAGTTTGACAATTTTGGCGATGAGGCATTTATACAAAAATACCAGTTTTCATTGGCTGAGCAAGAAAGGATAAACAGAAACCGGGGTAGGGTAATATCTGGCACAAAAGATGAAGTGAAGGAAAAATTAATAGCGCTTGCCAACGAATTTGATCTGGATGAAGTCATAGTATCAACGATGGCTAATAACTCATTGAACAGAAAGCGTTCGTTTGAATTATTAGCAGAAGCCTTTGAATTAAAACCGATGGCATGATTTTTTAGTTAATTGAATAGGGGCTTGTGGGCTTATAAGTGTCATTTAAATAAATAAATGATTTTTGAGATAGATAATTGAAGAATTGCCACAATGTACACAAGGGACATTGTGGCAAAGAAAATATAAATAAAATAAATTAGTTTTTCATTAAAAATGAAGATTTAATCATACACAAAAGAGTTTCTTGTTAAATTCGAAAAGTCAAACGAGCTTTTGCCTGTGAAGACTTAAATTCACGCTTTGGCTAAAATTTCCTCTTATGAAGTCTAAAATCCTTAAAGTAACATTAATTGTATCGGCTAGTCTAATTATACTTTTAGGAGGAGTAGGTGCTTGGGTATATTATAATCAGGATAAGCTTTTTGAACGACTCAAAGGACTGGTGAATGAAAAGATTGATGGAAGTTTAGAGATAAAAGATTTTAAATTTACTCCGTTTCAGAATGGGGTAGGCTTTACCTTCTCTTTGATCGGAGTTAAACTACAGGATAAATATTTCAATCAGCATCATACTAATCTGCTTGATGCAGGTTTAATCAATGTTACTTTAGAAACCAAGGCCTTGTTCAGAGGAAAAGTGCTCATTGAAAGCGTGAAGTTTTCGAACGGCAAACTAAGTATTTTTAAGCGGAAGGACGGTTTTACCAATCTTTCCATTTTTTCTTCTCCAGACAAAGATTCTACTTCTGCAGCCCGCAAGACTGACACACATGCATTGGAGTCATTAGAGGAAATATCCTTCAAAGATTTTAAGGTGCAATATGTGGATTCTCTGAAAGAGAAGTTTTATGCAACAGATTTTCATAAGTTTGAGAATAAAGTTAATTTCAAAGACCACTCATGGTATGTCAAATCAAAGGGAGACGCTTTTTTCAAAGGGCTTATTTTTGATGCTGATAAAGGTGGATTTTTAACTAATCAGGAAGCCAGCCTGAATCTGGATATTGTTTTCAACGGCAAAGAACATAAACTGATAATAAATCCATCAGAACTGAGGACAGCAACGCGGGATAAAATACAAATATCGGGTTTATGTGATTTCAACGAAAACGCACGAACGATTAAAATAGATTTTATTGTTAAGGAAATTCAATTAGCCAATGCCCGGAAACTGCTTACAGAACATTTATCAAATACCCTGGAGCGCATCAAGATAGACCCGCTTGTTACGGCTCAGGTGCATCTGAATGGAAAAGTAGGCGAGCCGAAACCAAAAGTGGATATTAATTTTGATGCCCGTGCCTTTGAGTACAGGCTAAGAGTGGGCTTACTGAAAGACATGAGTACACAGGGTACATTTACCAACCATGTGGATGATACGCAACCAACAAGTGATAAAAATACTCGTATTGTCGGCAATAATGTACAGGGCTTTTTTGAAACTATTCCCATTCGGGGGAAAATAGTAATCAATGATTTAGAAAATGCATTAGCTGATATTGATTGCTCGCTTGAAGCCTCACCTGCCTCATTAAACGACCTTCTGGATCCGGAACGCTATAAGGTTAACAAGGGTAAGGCACTGATGAAACTGACCTATAAAGGTAATATCAAGTCAATTTTCAATACAGAAACAAAAAAACTTAACGGCTTGCTTTACGGGAATGTGTCCTTGCAGGATTTAGGGATAACCTATCTGCCACAGAAAGTAAAGATAGAACAGATAAGAGGTGATATCGCTTTTACGGGTGAGGAGGTACGAATACCGAATATTCAGATATTTGATGGTATGAATAATCTATACGTAAACGGTAATATTGCCGGACTGATTCCGTATTTATATACTGAAAACAGCCCTTTAAAGGCGAATGTGAATATAAAAATACCTGACTGGCGATTAAACTGGCTGAAAGTATTACTTAATCTGGATCATTCAAGACCAAAACGCAGTGGGAATTCGAAATTTACCTTGTCGGCCTTATTGGATAATGCCATTGAAAATATTGAGGTAGATGCCACGCTTGAAGCCAAACGATTCAGATATAATCGTATGACAGCGCAGAATCTGAAGGGAAAAGTGACATTGAGTTCAGATAAGATCAGTCTGCATAGTTTTTCCATGAATGCCTTTGGCGGTACTTTCCAGATTGCCGGGAATGTGAATCAACTGCGGTCGGGCAGGCCAATTCAGATGAGTGTAAATGCTAAACTCACGAATACTGATGTAAAAACTGTATTTTCGTCCTTTAATAATTTTGGTCAGTATACCATCACAGACAGGAATCTGAAAGGCAAATTAAGCAGTACCTTCGTTTTCAGCGCTCAACTGAAAAATGATGTTTCATTGGTTCAGAATTCGGTAAACGGATTACTGACCGTTAATTTAAGAGATGCCGAGATAATAGACTTTGACCCATTTCTGAAAATGAAGAAACTGATTTTCAGAAAGCGGGCTTTAGAACACGTGCTATTTGCCCCCATTGTACATGATTTTGTTGTGAAAGGCAAAGAAGTGGAGGTAAAGAAAATGCAGATTGAGAGTAATGTAATGACTTTTTTTCTGGATGGAATCTATAGCTTAGGCGATAAAACCGACCTGAATATTCAGATACCGCTGAGTAATCTTCGCAAAAGAGATTCTACTTATCAGTTCAGGGAATATGACCCTGAGTCAATCGGTTCGAATATCTTCCTGAAAGCGGTTGATGAAAACGGTAAAGTGAATATTAAATATGTAATGAAAAGGAAAGCCCGAAAGATACCTTTCAAAGCTTTCCGATAAAAACCTGCTTGGCTTTCCCAATCAATCTATTGAAAGCGATGGTTTTGCCATTATGCGAAATTACCAGATTGGTAGGGGATGGTACCGTTGGTTTGGTTAACACCTTGTAACGCTTTTCAAATGCTTCACTTCCGGTCTCGCAACTCATAATACTGCCATTGCAAACATAATAAAGGTTCTTACCCGAAGGGTGCCAACGTACATAGCCTTCTACAGGGTTTTCGTGGAATGTTACTTGTGTCAGGTGTGTGCCATCGGGGGCAACTGTAAAAATCTGCAGGATGCCATTCTCATCTTTTGCCAGAAAAGCCAACGATTGTCCATCAGGTGAACTTCTGACAATACCAACACAGCCCGGGTGCTTAGTATCGGCTGTATGAGTTAATCGTTTTTGAACAGTTCCTTTAGGTGGCATAGGCATTGTTGTAGCTGTCCCTTCCAGTGGCCCTGATTCACCATCAACACTAATATTATCGGGAATATCAACAATAAAAACCTCATCAACGCTCTTTCCGTTTTTGTCTTTTACCGAGCCGATAAAAGCTCGTGCTATCTGTTGCGTACCATCTGCTTTCAAATAACCATTGGTACCTACCCAGCTATCGCCTGCCGCATGGCTTATCTCGTCTGAACCGGATAATGGTGTAGGCGTTACTTTCACCACCAATACGCTGAACCATTCCCCAGATACATTTTCGCCATTGGGATCTTTCTCTAATGTTACAGGATTGACTTTTTTTGATACCCCAATGGTGCGTAGATTATGCTTTTCACCTGTTGAATCTTCAAGGGCTTTCATGATGGCATCATTATAAGTATAGCCAATCCATTGGCCGTCGCCACTCCATTCATGGCGGTGGGTACCGCCTCTTAAAGCGCCTTTGGTATAGGGAGCTGAAATATCCCGGGCATCCATAAATATACGTTTTCCTGCCAGATTCTCATCAATAATTACACCTGTTCGTCTCCATTGCTGATACGGATTTTGTTCGGTAACGCTTGATAAACCATGAATAAAAACCACTGCATTCTCAACCGGAGAATAGCTGACAGCCCCGGCACCAGACCCCCATGACTGATTGTTGGGAAGCTCATAAACAATCTTCTTTTCGCCCGTTGAAATATTTACTTTTTCGATACGGGCAGAAGCCGCAATACCTCCTTCATCAGTCCGGGTATCATACACCAGCCATTGATTATCAGGCGAGAAATTATCATTATTATCTAAATCATGATGGTAATTGGCATCATTGGTAATTTGTTTCTCGGTCATATACTCCATTTTTGTGCAGGCTGATAATGAAAAAATAAAGGTTAAAAGTAAATATTTCATGGGGCTTTGTATTAAGTATTTCCTGAACTACTTCACCGGCGCACTAATCACACCCAGATACCTGCCCATCCAATATGGCAATAACCAGATGTCGCCTGCGCTGTGTTCTGATGTGCCATTTCCACCTTTTCTGTCAAGGTTGAAAGTATTGCCATTATGGCGTTGAATCGGGCTTTCGTCAGGCGGTAAAACTTCCTTTGTTGTCTGATTACGGAAGTTAGGCGCTATTTTCTCAATATCCTTACGGTGACTGTTCATGATAACCCAGTCAACTAAATCCAATGGATATTCTCTTAAATACCAGGCGGCTTCGTTCAAATCAAAATCTTTGGTGCCTGTCAGGGCGGTAAAGATATTCCATGCTCCTTCTTTTTCAGGGCGTTCGGCCTGCCAGTGGTCTATGATGGCTCTTTTATAGGCTGCTTTCAGGGTATCATTGAAGGCATAACGGTATAGTCCCCAATAACCGACAAAATACATTTCATCATCTGAGTGGTTCCAACCGTCTGACATATGTTTCGCATGGGCGTCAGCATCTTCCGGTGCTTTACCAATGACACTCATCGGGCGCATCAGGTTTTCATAATAGCCGTATTTCTTCATCAATTCAAAAGCCTTTTGCTTATATTTCTCTTTTTTGGTGAAATGGTAAGCTGTTTGCAGCATCGCTACAATGTTCGATGAATTCAGTTTTCTGTCACCCACATTAATTGGGAAAGCATTCACATACTCCGGATTCCAGCGACCCCATTGGGTAGGTTTTCCGTTATAATCAATCATATACATATCGTTTTTTACGATATGGCTCATCAGGGTATCAATCAGAGTAACTGCACGTTTTTTAATAGTTGGTTCCTGTATCAATTCAGCCATTGCACCAAAGGCAAAGATATGACCGATTACTTCGTCGCTACTGGTAGTTGCTTTCCAGTCCCACTCAGTTTCAGGTGAATGCTGCCAGCGCTCAGGGTCTGATAATTGATCGATATAGCCTCTTCTTTCGAAAGATCGGGAAGGAAAACCAGGAATACCGTTGACTGTATATAAACGCTCCATTGCATCCAGAGACTCAATACAGTTCTGAAGCGCTTCAGGGTCTTTTGTTACAGCATATCTATAAATTTCTCCACCCAGATACATTGATGTCCACAGCCCATCATTGTCCGAATCAGATAAATACCCTGTGCTAAGGTTACCTTTTTCCATGCGGCTGATTGAGGCATTGAAACCGTTACGGATATGGCGGCTGCGAACCTGTTTGTCAAAATACACGGCTTTATCATGCAGGGTCATTTTTTTGAAGCATATCTGGCCCAGACCTTCAGGAGTAAGTATCAGTACAGAGTTTTCAGGTCCTTCGGCAATATTGGTTACTACATTGCCCGGTAACCAGCGCTCACCATTATAATAGTCAAATTTGCCATCAGCACGTGAAGCAAAAGCACCATTAGCAGAGCCAAACCAGAATTTATCGCCTATCGCTTTTACCGCTGTGATTTCTGTGTTAGGCAATTTCTGGTTTTTACTGCCGATTTGTTTTTTGGTGGCAGCATCAAGCGTGATGATACCATCTTTGGTGCCAATAATGATTTTTTTTCCATTGATATCGAAAGCAGTAAAATCTGAACCCTCAAAAACTTTGGTTAGTTTTGAGCCTGACAGGGTAGATAAAGACTTTTTGCCTAAAATCAGGTAAGTGTCAGTATCTGCCTGATAGCGTAGTGCTACCACTTCGTCGCCATCTAAACTTCCTTTCCAGAGACTTTTTGAGTCTTTTATTGATTGCAAAGATTTGCCATCTGATACCAGAAATCCAAAGTCTTTGCCACCAACAAAAAGGTCGGCTTTAGACAATTCATGTTTGTTGAATAATTTACCCGCCCAGGCATTGCTTAGAACAGTTTTATCATCAAGCAATACAAACTGGTTCTGGTAAGAGCCTAAAGCCTGAATCTTTTTATCTCCGATGGTGCGGTAAGTTTTGTCTGCTTCCAGAGTACCCGGATACAGGAATTGCCCGTTGTGAGGCATTAATAAACCTGCCGACGAAAAGACTTTAATGGCGCCATTTCTATCACTGGCGGCCTCTATCAGTTTTGTATTATTCGATTTTATATAATACTTGATACTATAGTCCTGCCAGAAGGGCTTGTCCTGATAAACTGGTTGAGTTTTGGTTCCTGCTTTCTGGGCATGTGTGGCCAGCCCGATAAAAGCTAAGCAAATGAAAATGTAGGGAGATAATCTCATGATAATGTAAGGTAATTGATTAGTATTTGTGTGTGCTGTAAGATTTTTATTTAATTTTCTGTGGGTCGACCACCACATATTTAATTGATTTTTTATTGCCTTCCAGATGATACGAGTAGGTCATGTGCAAAAGACCATCTTTGGTTTGGATAAGTGAGGGATACGAAAATCCTCCCGCTTTAGGCTCATGGTCTTCCAATCGGGTTTTCCATTTCCAGGTCTTGCCTTCGTCGTCCGACAGATATAAACTGAGACGATAACGGCCATCATAAATATCATTTCCCAGAAATGCCCATCTGCCATCGCTCAATACCAATAATTCAACGCTGGCGGTATTAGGAATATCCGTTTTAACAGTGGCCGACCAACTTTCACCCTTATCAGTTGATTCACTGAAATGCACCCGGGTAGGGCTATCGCCACTATCACGCATATAGGCAAACAGATTGCCGTTTTTCTTTTGTACCACAGCAGGTTGTATTGGCCCGCGGCCCACTAGCGGAAGACTCGGTTTCCATGTAGTACCATTATCCTCAGAGATAGCCATCATCGACATATTGAAGCCATCAGAATAGAGAGGAAGAACAATGCGCCCATTGGGCATCAATAAGGGCTTAATTCTGGTCATCCAGCCAATGCTGCGTTTGGTGGCATCGGTGGCGGCATTGGAAATCAAGCCGTCGTACTCAGGAGCATAGCCTGCCCAACCATGGTGCGTATCTGGTAAACTTTTCAATTTTGCAGCTACTTCTTTAGCAAAAGCATCTCCCGGTTTTAGCAAAATATTATCCTGCCAGTTCCAGATGGGTGCGCCACTTTTAGTATAATCGGTCGAGGTCTTGAATCTTAAAATGGATTGCTCCCATTTATTGGCCTGCACAGCTATCCATACCAGAAATAGTTTGTTTTCCTGATTCAGGAACAAAACAGGATTACAATCAGGTAGGTTGGGAGTATCAGCCATCAGAAATGGTTCACTCCACGCCTTTTCTCCTTTTGTTAGTCTTGCACCCATGATTTTTACATCGTCAGCAGTACGTTCGCCGCTACCCTGAAACCAGACAGCCAGAAAATCGCCATTGGGTAAACTCACAACACTACTGCCATGCACGTGTTTTTCCTGTGTCGGGAAAATCAGCATGGAATTTAGTATTGCAGGGTTTTGTGCAAAGGTTTGAAGGGTGTTTATGAGAATTAATAAGAATAATACGAACGATTTTTTCATTTGAAATTACAATAATTTAAAGAATAATTCATCATTTCACCTTCTTCCGCCTCTCCATCAGTTCTCTGAAGGTAGTCAGAATGATGCCTTCTGATTCGATATAGGCTTTTAATTCCGGACTCATCATTGATAGCATATCGGCATATCTTGAACCGCCTGAACCACTGATGTATTTAAAGGCATCAGTAATGTCGCTGCTATGCACAATCAGCATGGCTACGCCCGGTTGCATATTTTTGAGGGTTTCAATAAATTTCTGTGCTTTGTATTTACCCCATTCTTCCGGACTAAGGTTGCTGCCTTCAGGTTTCCAGTCTCCACTGATTGTGTGGAGGTCGTCTAATACTGGCAGGCCAGCTTTCCATATCATTTCACCTACAGGTTTGGTTTGTTTAATCAGAGCAGGTTCAGGCAATTGCATTCCTTCTTTCCATTGACCTTTGGCTTTCATGCTTTTGATGAGTGGGGCGTTCAGACATTCAGTCAGCAATTTATTATTGCCTCCAGGAAACATTACAGGAATGCTGTTTTCAATACCCACTTTGATATATCGTTCTAAAAATGGCTGGTGGGCAAAGAGTGTACCCATGTGAGAGTCCAGGTGAGTAGGATTCAGACCAATTTTTCTGGCACGCGCCAGTTGCGCTCTTATCTCTTTTTCTACTTCGTCGGCAGAAGCATTTTTTATTACCTGCTCTACCGTATGCCACATGCAGGCTTCTTCATCAACCAGACCAGGGGCATGCTCAAATCCGGCTACAGGAGCCCAGCGATAATCTTTCCACTCAGAAGTAAGTGTCAGATGAAGACCTGCATCAAGGTTAGGGTTCTTTTTCTGAATATAGGTCTTAATAAAACTAGGTGCCCATGGGCAAGGCATCATAATACTGCAAGAGGTTGCCACTCCCTGCTCAATAGATTTGATAGCTCCCTGATTAGAAGAGTAGGACATGCCACAATCGTCAACATGGAAAATTACTACTTTTTTACCCTTCGGGAATCCCAGTTTTTCAGCATAAGTTTCCTGAGCCTGTGCATAGACCCCGCTTGTCAGAAGGATGCCTAATAATAGTTGCTTTATCATTATATAAAGGTTTGTTTATTGAATCATATTCATGTATCGGCCCATCCAGTAGGGCAGGAGCCAGAAAACTGGTTCTCTTTCTACCTGTGGGTCACCACCTCGGGCATCCCATGGGTTTTTATCCCAACGCACTGTTTTTCTGATACTGGCAGGCGGGAGTTTGGAAACCTGTAGCTCATCCAATACGATGCTCCGTACCAGCTTTATATCCTCTCGTTTGGTATGGTCAACATGCCAGTCTACTAAATCAAGTGGGGTATCTCTTAGAAAATCTACTGAGTTAGCCGTTTCTGCCTTTTTGTTGCGGGCATAGCAATAAATAAAATTAATGAGCGGATTATGGTCTGCTTTACGCTTTTCAAACCATTCGTCCATATGCTTTTCATAAAAAGCCAATCGCTCCGGGTCGGTTTCACATTTTAACAGAATCGGGTAAAGGTATGCCTGCAGAATGGTGTCAAAGTAAATAAACCATGCCCTGTTCTGATTTGGTACCTGCGCCATATTATCAAGATAATGCTCTTCGTTGATAAGTCGCAGATAATGCTTCTGATACTTTTCATCTTTGGTGATATAATGGGCAAATTTCAGAAAAGCGAGCATCTCCATTGAATTCTGATTCTGGTCCGGTGCCCATTCAGGGTCACGGTTCAATTGATCAGGCGACCAGACAGACCATCGTGTCGGCTTACCATCAATATCAACAAAATTGAAATTATGTTTTATCAGATAATCAACAATGTGAGATACGTGTGTTCTGATGATGGCTTTTTCTGCTTCGTCGGCTACGAGTTCATAATAAAAGAAATATCCGAAAAAGTGTCCACACATTTCATCGCTGCTGGTATCACCTTTCCACAGCCATTTTCCGTCTTTTGATTTTCGCCAGCGTACTTCTACCGGTTTAAAGCGGGGTTCTTTTACCAGTTCGTCAGCCAATTGATTAGGGGTAAAGGTACGGTTGCCATCATGTACAAAATCCCATGAGGAAGGTACAATGGTTCGGGCAAAAAAGCCTTCGGTATCGGTTATTTCCTGTAATAGTTTCAGGAATCCAAATGCCTTTCTGGCATTTTCTTTAGCCTCAGGGCTTTTGGTGGCAGCATACCTGAATGATCCCATCGCCAGATAATTTCCGGTGTATTCGCCATCATTATCATCATCTTCCGGTTGCCAGGAAGTTGTATCGCCGGGTATTCTTAAATGGGCTTGTCCTGCAATCCAGGGTTCCCTTATATGGCGTTTCATTAGCACATCCATAAAGTAATCATTCTTTTGTGCTAATGTCATTTGTCTTTTTTTAATGGCACTTACGCCTTTGGGCGTTGCTACCCATGCATTGCCGCTGGCATCAAAGGCAATATCGTTTACATGGTCATCCAAGAGCCATCGGCGGCTGAAAAGCATTGAATATGTAGTGTCTGCTTTTTCGCTATGTGGCACATATCTCACTAGTCCCTGCTCTGTACCTACCCACATAGTACCATCGGGAGCATTTTCAAGGCAGGTTACAAAAACAGTAGGCAGGCCGTGCTCAGTGGTAATTTCTCTGATTTTTGTATCGTTCTGAATAATGCTTACTCCACCCAGACCACCTGCCCACAGATGCTGATTGCTGTCTAAAGCAATGCCCTTGATATAGCCGCTTAGTACCTGCTCTTTATTCCTGAAAAACTTAGTTTCTTTAGCTGAAGTATGATATAAACCTACGTCACTCGCAATCCAGAGACCGCCCTGATTATCAGAAATCACATCTCTGATGGAACGGGGCAATAGTTTATAGCCTTCTTTGTCTGATGCAGGTTCGGCAAATGCTTTGCCGTCAAATAGCCAGATACCATTTGGCCCCAAAGCATAAACGCCTTCTTTTGCTATGCAGATAGCTGAAATAGGGGCCTTTACCCCTTCCAGTATTTCTAGTTGTGCATTTTTATAGCGATAAATGCCATTCCATGTACCCATCCAGACATTTCCCTCAGCATCGGCTGCTACAGAAAAAGCGGGGCCTTTGTTTTCTCCTGTTTGAATAGAAGTCCATTTGCTTTCATTGGCTTTTTTCATGAACATACCCGAAGCCGTGGCTGCCCAGACATTTTGTGCTTTGTCAACGGCTATGCTTCTTACTTCATTTTCTTCAGCATTGGCGCTTATGGGGTAGGCTTCGTGGTATTCCTGAATAAATGGAATGTCTGTATAAGTAGTATCTTTGCTTTGTTTCTCTGATGATTTACAGGCATTTATAAAAAATGCTATACCTATGCTCAGAATTAAGCAGAGGATAGTTTTTTTATGGATATTGAATAGAGAAACTGGCATACTAGGTAAAATGAGTTTAAAACCTTGTAATATATTGTCCCTACGGGACTTAAGAGCTGTTTTATCGTTTTTTCTACCGATATAATATCCCGACTGGGCGTCCCCGACTGGGCGTTCCCTACGGAATATGCAAATAATAGATTTTAGTCCCGTAGGGACGATGTATCGGTAGAAAATTAAATAGTTTAAAATGCAGTATCCCGTAGGGATAATATATTTTTAATTCTACTTAACGACTTATAAGTCTTATTGATTACTTCAATTCAACAATTCAAGACTATTGATTAGAGAAAAAAAACAATATTTTCAGCAATATTCAGTTTGTAGAAATGGTAATATATCAGAGAAGTGGTTTAGGATTGTTTCTTTCGTTTAAAAATGTGTTGTTTTGGCTGCGCCTGCATCAAATGATTTCAACCATAGCGATGCTATGCTTTCATCATTTGATTTGGCTCGCTCAAAACACCCCTATTTTTAAACAGTAATTAAAATCCTAAACAACTTCAGAATTAAATACTTCAATTTAAAATTTAAGAGGAAATAATACAATGCGCCACCTACTATCAACACTTGCTGTCGTAATACTAGCTTCTACACAAGTTTGGAGCAAAAACTCTGAGCATATTTTCGGGCCGGATTCTACTTATACGCAACATCTGAACCTGCAATATGGTCCTGCAGAGGGTAATGCTAATTTGCTAGACCTTTATATACCTGATACTCATTCGGCTAAACTGATAATCTATGTACATGGCGGTTCCTGGAAATGGGGCAGCAAGAACGATTTTCCGAAAATATTGATTAATAACCTTACCTCAAAAGGATATGCAGTGGCGGCTATCAATTACCGTTTGTTGAGAGAGGATAAGAACCGCTTCCCTGCACAAATAGAGGATTTAACAAATGCGATTGCCTTTCTTACGGCAAAGGCTGCTTCTTATGGATATAACGGAAATGAATTTGCCTTACTCGGGGTGAGTGCGGGTGCGCACTTATCCTTATTATATACGTATAAACACGACACGAAAAAGCAGATACGAACGGTAATGGATATTGTAGGGCCAACTGACCTGACTGATAAAACTTTCAGAGAAAACCCAACAGCAGGCAGTATCATTAATCAGTTTTTAGGTGATACTGACCCCAAAGCATTATCTGCCGTTGAAGCCAGCCCAATTTATCATTTGAATAAGAATACGGGTGTACCGACCATTCTCTTTCATGGCGAAAGCGACGACCTTGTACATGTTGGGCAGGCTAAAGAATTGTATAAAAAATTACAGTCTTTAGGTGTCCAGTCGCAATTAGTGCTATACCCCGGTGAAACTCACGAAATGCGAAAAAGTCTGTTTGATATTTATTCAAAGCTGTCTGTCTGGTTGCAAAATGTGTATCCTGCAAAGTAGATTGTAACGCATGAATTTGAATAACAGTGAATAAAACGGTCCGCCCTTTGCGGTCACCGTCTAAGGGAACAAAGGAAGTTTTTATATGTATAGACGGACTTAAGTCCGCCGTTGTATGAAATAATTCCTTTGTTCCCTTAGACACCGACTTCAGTCGGTGAATTCAGCAATAAAGTTTTACTATTTCTCCACCAACCGATTATACTTCTTCATGATTGCCTTCAACTTATCATGAGGAATACCGAAATACTTATTGCCATTGATGCCTTCCATGTCTTCGGCAGCTATCAGGGCATTGATAATGGCCTCTTCAGTGGCTTCTACTGTTGCTTTAAAAGCCGGGTCTAGGTGCCACTTCGGTAATACCTTCCAGGTCTCTTCTGTATATTCCTTATTATATATAGGCGAAGCAGTAGAAAATGCCAGAAAAATTTCTCCCGAACCATGATGCGAAAAAGTACCCGTACGGGCAATACCGTGGGTGACTCTTTTGGCGACCAGCTTCAATTGATTAGCCATCAGTGGTGCATCTGTTGCTACTATGGCAATGATTGACCCATCTTTGCGTTTCTCCCGATTAACGACAGGCTGTAAATCCTGAATTTCTTTGCCGACTGGCACACCGGCTACAGTTAATTCATCCCGTCTGCCAAAGTTTGCCTGCACAAATACCCCCAGAGTATATTGCACCGAATCGATAGTGAATACTCTTGAAGCCGAACCACTACCACCTTTGAAACTATACAATGCCATACCTGTACCACCACCAACATTGCCTTCGGCTATTTTACCACTTTTAGCCTGGTCAAGCGCTTCGAATACATGCTCTTTTTTTACATGAAAACCATTGATGTCGTTTAGTACCCCATCCCATGTTTCGCCGGCTACGGGGAGCCCGAAGGAGAAATCGACAAAATCGCCTTTCGAAAATTTCTTAAAACTCCATTCACCGATGGCATCTTTTACAATCCCAACGCTATTTGTATTGGTAATTCCGATTGGCCCGTAACCTGTTCCAAAATCCTCAATGTATGGCAAGCCTGTCAGTTCGCCATCGCCGTTCAGTGAAAACCAGGCGGCAGGATAACTTGCGTCAGTTTTGCCTTTTGGTAATATAACAGTTACACCGGTTCTGACCGGACCTTTGCCAACTTTCAATTCGCCCGAGCCGGTGATTAATGTTTTATAGCCCACCTCTACGCCCGGCACATCGGTAATGGCATTGTTGGTTCCGGTAATTCCATCAAATGGAATACCCAAATCTCTTGCCCTTGGCTTTTGAGCCCGTAGATTAAATGAGGTAAATAATAGTAGTATGAGTAGTTTTTTCATGTGGTTGTTCGGATACAGTTTTTAGTTTCAGAACCTGTTTAAACTTTTTATTTAATGCCGAGAATGAGTGGTCCGCCACCGCGGCTAGTTTTTGCTCAGATGAGACCGCGCGGCGTCCGCTAATTATTGAGTGCGTAGCAGAGCTACGGACGAGATAATTAGGCGAAATATGAGTGAAAACTAGACATTCGTAGGCTAAAGAAATAAGTTTAAACAGGTTCTATGCTCTAAAGATAACAGAAATGTTTGTAGCCTGAAATACATGTTGCTTAGTGGTCTGATATTCAATTCATTTTATGAAAACATTATTAAAATAGCCTCCAGTTTTAGCTAAAAGTTAATAATTTGAGGCTGTGCGCATTTTGAGGATTATTTTACGTAATATGCGAATATAGTCTATGGAAATCCTTGTACTTTTATTTCATAATTGTTCGACCTTATAGTTTATTAAAAATCATTACGGAGTTTCAACTACCAATTTAAAGGTTCTCTTTAGAAATAATCATTGTGTTTTATAGCCTTTTGCAATTTTCGCATCCGGATGCAATGATAAAAATGCGGCACTTTGAAACTAGAACTATTATATGAATATTTTGCACTTATTTACGTTAACCTGAACTCTCTTTTTATCCTATAATTTTAACACCTATTGTAATTTAGCTTAATATGGAAGCACTCGACCACATAATAATGAAAGTCGCCGGGGGAGACAGCACGGCTTTTACCAAATTGTATAATCACTACAAAGAACCGGGTATCCGATTTTCGATGGCAATTGTGAAAGATGAGGAGGAGGCTGAAAATATGTTGCACGAAGTTTTTATAAAAATCTGGAACCGGAGAGAACAGATTAATCCGGAGTTGAACTTTAATTCTTACATTTTCACCTGCCTGCGCAATCTGGCTTTTGATTATCTGAAAAAAATAGAAAGAAGCCAGACACTTCAGCATCAATATCTGCAAATGATGGAAGATGACCATAGTGGGCATTCGGAGGCAGAAGAAGCAAAAATGGTTTTGCTGCGTAATGCCATGAATAGCCTTCCGGCCAAACGTAAGATGATTCTGAAATTAAATGTGGAAGATGGCAAGTCATATCAGGAAATTGCTGAAATGATGCGAATCTCTAAAAATACCGTTAAAAATCAGCTTGTTAAGGCAAAGCAGTACTTACGTGGCAGCGTAGACCTTGCTTTGGCTCTTTGAAAGACTCTTCAATTATAAATTTATATTATCATTATATAAACCCAGTAGTACATTTTACCACTTAAACAGTAATTCAGTTAAATTCAAAATAATTTGAGTTACAATTCTATCTTCACTTTAAAAAAACATATTATGAAGTTAAACTTTACTCTCCGAAGCATGCTTAGGGGGCTGGTTTTTTTCGGAATCCTGTTCGGTGCCTGTGCTCCGACAGTTTGGGCACAAAGCCGGACTGTAACAGGTAAAGTAACGTCCAAAGAGGATGGTGCTGCCATGCCCGGCGTAAACATCTTATTAAAAGGTACTCAAAAAGGAACAAGTACTAATGCTACCGGAAACTACTCTATCGAAGTAAGTAGTAGTACTGCAGTGCTGGTTTTTTCTTTTGTTGGGTATGAAGCTACCGAAATTCAGGTAGGCAACAGAAGCACTATAGATTTAGCAATGGATCTTAGCGCTGAAAGTTTGAAAGAAGTTGTAGTAACAGCTTTAGGTATCAAACGCGAGGAAAAATCTTTAGGTTATTCTGTAGGTAAAGTCGATGGCAAAGATTTAAGCCGTATCTCTAATGAAAACGTGCTGAATGCAATGTCGGGTAAAGTAGCCGGGGTGGCTATTAACTCTACAGGGGCAACAGGCTCGTCAGTAAGTATGGTTATCAGAGGTGCTAAATCATTAAGCAATGATAATCAGCCATTATTTGTTATTGATGGTGTGCCTATTATTAATACATTGAACAACGTTAGCCAGATTGGTGGTGATAACCGTGTTGACTACGGTAATGCTATCTCTGACTTAAATCCTGAAAATGTTGAAAGTATCTCTATCCTGAAAGGGCCAAGTGCGGCAGCGTTGTATGGTTCAAGAGCGGGTAATGGTGTGGTAATTATCACCACTAAAAACGGTTCGAAAGCGAAGAAAATGACTGTAAACCTTACAACCAATACAGTTTTCGATAATCCGTACCGTTTCCTGGATATGCACTCTAAATTTGCTACGGGTATCCTTCCGTTCACACCAAATAACAACCCTTATCCGGGTGGTGTATTGATGATTGACGAGGGTTCTGCAGGTGGTGTAGGTCCGGAACTGGATAAAGGTTACAAAGCCATTCAATGGAACAGCCCTAAAGATGCCAATGGCAAGCAAATACCGACTGAATTGATTTCTCACCCTAATAACGTCAGAGATTTCGTACAAACTGGTATTACTACTACTAACGGTATCTCTATAGCTAATAGCAATGATTATGTAAACTACCGGGTATCTTACTCAAACATGACCAACCGTGGTATTATCCCAGGTGCTGATTTGTTCAAAAACTCATTAGCGGTTGCAACTGCGCTAAAATTAAGCGATAAATTTAGAGTAAGTACAAATATTGATTTAAGTCGCAATAACTCTAACAACCGTCCGGCGGGTGAGAGAGGTTCTAATCCATTGCAATGGGCTTATGCGGTATCTCCTCATATCGACATCAACGAGTTGAAAGATTACTGGGTACCAGGCCAGGAAGGTTTACAACAAAGATCTCAGTCGGCGAAAAACTTCAATAACCCTTGGTTCCTGGCGCATGAAGTTAAAAATGCATTTGAAAGAAATCGTTTGTTTGGTAATATCAAAGCTGATTATCAGATTACTCCTGAATTAAGTTTAATGGGTAGATATTCAATAGATACTTATGGTGAAAATCGTGAATCCAAAGTTTCCAACTCTTATACTGCTGAACCTCGTGGTGCATATGGTATCATAAATCTGAAACGTTTTGAAAGTAACGCCGACGTATTGGCTACTTACAACAAAACCCTGAAAGATTTCTCATTCTCAGTATCTGCAGGTGCCAATGCCCGTAATACCAATTATCAGGATGTTGTCAACAAAAGCCGTAATGGTACAGGTCTAATTATTCCTGGTTTGTTCACTTTGCAGAATATATCTCCTGCTAACCTTGAGTATTCAAGCTACCTTTCAAAAAAAGTGGTTTACAGTGCTTACGGAATGGCTAACATTGGTTTCAAAGATATGTTATTCCTGGACCTGACCGGAAGAAACGACTGGTCTAGTACTTTGCCTGCTGCCAATCGTTCATACTTCTACCCGGCTGCTTCATTGAGCTTATTGGTTAATGAATTGTTTGCTACTTCATCGCAAAACCTTAACATGTTGAAACTGAGAGCTGGTGTAGCACAGGTAGGTAATGACACAAATCCTTATACCTTGTTGAATACGCTTGGTAATAACGAAGCATGGAACGGTATTACGCGTTTGTCAAAATCAGGTACTATTCTATTACCGGATTTAAAACCTGAAATTTCAACTTCGTATGAATTCGGTGGTGATTTAACCATGTTCAAAAATAAGTTAAGAGTATCTGGTACTTATTATGTGGTTGAAAACAGAAACCAGATTATCC